>NZ_JBEXJK010000127.1:0-19954 GCF_040609095.1 Kitasatospora sp. NPDC004799 | reverse complement strand
TCCGGAGAGGATCTCCTGGTTGAGGTTGAGCGACTCCTTGCCGTACGTGAAGACGCCGCGGCCCGTACCGCCCTGGTCGGCGCGGTCGAGGCGGCCTGGCAGAGCCTCGCGCTCTCCGGCCCGGCCCGGCGGCGCATCCTCGGCGACGCGCCCGAGCGGCTGCTGGTGCGCGCGGAGGCCGCGCTGGCCGGTTCGGCCCGGCCCGAGGAGGACGCCGCGCGGTACCTCGGCTGGGCCCGCGACCTGCGGCGCGGCCGCCCGCTGCCGTCGCCCGACCTCACCGAGGCGGAGGCGGCCGAGCCGGCCGTCCGCCGCCCCGGCCCCCGGCCGCCGCTCCGGCGGGCGCTGCGGCCCGGCTCGGCGCTGCTGCCGATCGCCCTGCGGGTCGCGGTCGGCTGCGCCGCCGCCGGGTGGCTCTCGCTGGCACTCGGCGTCGGGCGGCCGTACTGGGCGGTGGTCACCGCGGCCTCGGTGTTCCAGGCCAACAGCACGCTGTCCTGGCAGCGCGCGCTGCAGCGGGTGCTGGGCAACCTGCTCGGCCTGCTGCTGTTCACCGCCGTGCTGCCGGTCGCGCACGCGGGCCCGGTGGCGCTGATCGGGCTCGGGCTGGTCTGCCAGCTCGGTGCGGAGGCGACGATCGCCCGCAGCTACTGGCTGGCGACGGTCTTCGTGACCCCGATGGCGCTGCTGATGACCGAGTTCGCGGGCCCCCAGCCGGCCGGGGCGCTGGTCGCCGACCGCTGGCTGGACACCTGCGTCGGCGCGCTCACCGGCCTCGCGGCCTGCCTGCTGGTCACCAACCGCCGCACCGCCACCCGGCTGGGCCGCGCCCTGGCCGGGGCCGAGGCCGCCGGCCACCGGGCGCTGGCCGCCGTCTCCGCCGCCGATGCCGGTAATGCCGCTGATGCCGCAGACGCCGCTGATGCCGTCGGCGCCGCTGGTACCCCGGAGGCCCACGCCGCCCGCACCGGCCTCGCCGCCGCCCTGCTGGAACTGCGCGAGGCCGCCGACACCGCCGCCGGCGAGTGGCGCCGCCCCGCCCTCCCGCACCAGCGTGCCGCCGCCACCGAACAGCAGGCCCACCACCTGCTGGCCGCGCTGCTGGAACGCCGCGGCGGGGCCCCGCCGGAACGCCGTGGCCGCGAGGCCCTGCCGGACACCGTCCGGCCCCGCCGGGTCTCGGCCTAGGATCGGAGCCGACCGGCAGGCCGCAGAACGGGAGCAGCACGCGTGGAGGACGTCGTCGCAGGTGTGCTGCGCCAGTGGGAGCGGGCCTACCCGGGGCTGGACACCGGTCCGATCGCCGTCCTCGGACGGATCAACCGCTGCGCCGCACTGCTCCAGCAGACCCCCGACCCGCTCACCCGGTCCGGCCTCAGTCGTGCCGAGTTCGACATCCTCGGCGCCCTGCGCCGCCTCGACCGCGAGCTGACCCCCACCCAGCTGGCCCGGGAGAGCTTCGCCTCCGGCGCCGCCGTCACCAAGCGGCTGCGGCTGCTGGAGGAACGCGGGCTGGTCAGCCGCCGCACCGACGACCGGGACCGCCGGGTCGCCCACCTCGCGCTCACCGAGGAGGGCCGGACGCTGGTGGACGGCCTGATCCAGGAGCTCGTCGCCCACGACCGGGCCCTGCTGGCCGGCCTCACCCCCGCCGAGCAGGACCGGCTCGCCGAGGCCCTCAGCGGTCTGCTGAACAGCCTGGAGGGGACGATCGGCCGCACCCTGGGCTGAGCCCGGCGGGCGGTGGCGGAGCGTCAAGGGCGCTGCCGCGGCGGGAAACTATGCTCGTGGTGCGGGCGTACGGGGGCGGCGCGCCGGGTGCGGAGCGGGCTCCCGCCGCGCGCGGTGTGTCGAGTCGTCTACCGGGAGCTCCCCTTGGGCAACAGCGCGGACCGAACCGACGGCGACCGCTCCCGTCCGGAGCGCCCGGGCGGCTCCGGCGACCCCCTCGCGCGGCTCACCCGGGGCATCGTGGTGACGGTCGCCGTCGGTTTCTGCGCCGCCTCGGTGGTGGCCACGGTCCGCAACCACGACGGTCTGTCCTACCAACTGCCCGCCGTCGCCCTCCTGTTGGTCCTGCTCGGCTGCCAGCTCGGGCACGCCGGGCCGTGGCGCCTGCCGCGGCGCTGGTGGCCGTGGAGCCTGGTCGCCCACGGGGTGCTCACCTACCTGCCGTTCCTGCTGCTCGACGGGTCGTGGGTCGGCATCCCCGGCTCGTTCGCCGGAACGGTTCTGCTGACCGTCGCGCCACCGCGCTCCTGGGCGCTGTTCGCCGCCCTGGTGGCCGCCCAGTACCCGCTCTGCGCGGCGCTGGGCGGCAACCTCGGCCAGTGCGTCAACGCCTCGGTGTCCACCGCCGTGGGCGGCGTCGTGGTGTACGGGGTGGCCCGACTCGCCGATCTGATCACCGAGTTGCGGGCGGCCCGGACCGAGCTGGCCGAACTCGCGGTGGACCGGGAGCGGCTGCGCTTCGCGCGCGACCTGCACGACCTGCTCGGCTCCAGCCTCTCGGTGGCGGCGCTGAAGTGCCAGCTCGTCGAGCGGCTGGCCGCGGAGGACCCGGATCGCGCCCGTGCGGAGATCGCCGAGGTGCTGGCCCTGGTCCGGCAGGCGATGACGGACACCCGCCGGCTCTCCACCGGCGACCTGCGGATGTCCCTGGCGCGGGAGGCGCGGTCGGCGGTCTCGGTGCTGCGGGCGGCGGGGATCGAGGTCGAGGCCGAACTGGACTGCGAGGGGCTGCGGCCCGAACTCGACGCGGTGCTGGCCACCGTGCTGCGCGAGGCGGTCACCAACCTGCTGCGGCACAGCGCGGCCCGGCACTGCGGGATCCGGGCGGGCCGGGACGAGCGCGGCGCGGTCCGGCTGCTGGTCTCCAACGACGGCGTACCGTGCGAACGTTCCGCCACCCCGCGCCAACCGGGCGGCGCTTCACGTGATCCGGACGCCCCTCGCGAACCGCACGCCGCCCGGCGCGACCCGGACGCCGCCCCGCCCGACCCGGGCGGCGGGCACGGCATCGGGAACCTCGCCGAGCGGCTGCGGGCCGTCGGCGGCCGGCTGACCGCCGAGCGGGACGGAACGGGCTGGTTCCACCTGGCCGCCGTGGTCGAGGCCGAGCCCGCCCGGGAGACCGCCCGCGCCGCCTGACGGCCGCCTGACGTCCGCCTGACGACCGCCCGGAGGGGCTGGCTACTCACGCATCCCCATCACCTCGACGGGCTCGCGCCGCAGCGCCAGCCGGGCGGTCAGCAGCACGGTGCCCACCCCCAGCAGCGCCGCCGAGCCCAGCACGGCGGCCACCCAGCCCCAGGGCGGTGCGGGCCAGGCCGTCCCGGTGAGCGCCAGGCTGACCGGGACCAGGACGGCGGCGGTGACGGCCGCGCCGAGGGCGAGCGCCACCGCGACCGTGATCCCGCCCTCCCAGGCCGTCATCCGCAGCACCTGCTGCCGCGTGGTGCCCACCACCCGCAGCAGCGCGAACTCGCGCAGCCGCTCGCCGGTGGCCATCACCAGGGTGTTGACCACGGCGATCGCGGTGAACAGGCTGATCATGCCGAGCAGCAGCCACCCGACCGCGGTGGCGGACTCCTGCTGGTGCCGCCGCGCCGCGTCGTAGTCGGCCCGCTCGCTGACCCGGGCCATCGGGTAGGCCGGGACGAGGCCGCGGAGCTCCCGGCCCACCTGCCGGGGGTCGGCGCCGGGCGCGGTGCGGACCAGCACGGTCGGCGCGAGCCGGTCCGGTGCGTGGGCGGCGGCGAAGGAGGCGGGCAGCAGCGCGTCCGCGAACCGCGCGTCGCGGTCGTACACCGCGGCCACCGTCGCGGTGCCGTCGGTGCCGTCCTCCCACGCGATCTGGACGGTGGCGCCGACGCCGGCCCCGAGCTCGTCGGCCGTTCGCCGCCCCAGCGCGACGGCCGCGCCGCGCAGCCCGTCCAGCGAACCGGCCGTCACCCCCGGGTCGACCAGCTCCGCCAGCCCCTGCGGGTCGACGATCCGGGCGGTCAGCCCGTGCTGGCCCGCGTCGCCGACGGAGGCCAGCACGGTCGTGGACACCAGTCCGCCGGCCGCTCGCACGCCCGGCAACTCCCGTACGGTGGCGGTGAATTCCGGTGGCAGGCCGATCCCGTCGGCCTGGACCACGTGGTCGGCGAGCAGCCGTCGGCCGTCCTCGGCCGCGTAGGCCCGGGCCTTGACCACCGGGACGAACAGCATCGTGCCGGTGAAGGCCACCGTCAGCACCAGCGGGGTGACGGCGGCGGCGAAGCGGCGCGGTTGGGCCCGCAGGGCGGCGGAGGCGAGGAAGCCGGTGACCGGGAAGAGCCGGCCCACCGGCCCGCCGATCGCCACGCTCGCGACCCGGCCGATCAGCGGCCCGAGCAGGGCCACCCCGAGCAGCAGCACCAGCACCGTGCTCTCGGCCGTCCCCGCCCCGCGGCGGCCGTCCGTCGAACCGGCCAGCACGACGCCGCTGCCGGCGAGGGTCAGGAGCCCGAGGCCGGTCCGGAGCCGGCCGACACCGGGCGGCGGTGCCGAGGAGTCGCGCAGCGCCCTGGTCGGCTCGACCCGGGAGGCCCGGCGCGCGGCGGCCCAGACGGCCAGCTGCGCGGTGACGACGACGCCGGCCAGGACGATCAGCGGGGCGGTCGGGCCGACGTGCAGCGGCACGTCCGGGCGGGCCACCCCGCGGTCGACCAGTTCGCTCCGCAGCAGTGCGGCGAGCCCGACCCCGAGCGGGAGGCCGACGACCGCGGCCGCGAGGGTCAGCACCAGCGCCTCCAGCGCGACCATCCGCCGCACCTGCCCGGTGGTGGCGCCGACCGCCCGCAGCAGGGCCATTTCGTGCAGCCGCTGCTGGACGGAGAGCGCGAGCGCCCCCGCCACCACGAAGACCGCGACGAACAGCGACAGCACGCCCGTCGTCCCGGCCAGCGAGGAGAGGCCGTCCCCCGGCCCGGGGACGCCGGAGAACTCCAGCTCGCCGCGCTCGTCGCCGGTGTGCACCCGGGGGCCGGACCAGTCCGGCTCGCCGTCGCGGGCCCGTGCCGCGGCCAGCGCCCGCCGGGCCCGCTCGGCCAGCTCCCGCACGTCGGCCCCGTCCCGCGCGGTGAGCCCGATCGCGTCCGCGCCGGCCGTCGTCCCGGCGAGCCGGGCGGCCTGCCCGGGGCTGAAGAAGAGCGCGCTCTGCCGGGACGGCCCCCTCGCCGGCGCGGCCAGTCCGGACACGGTGTAGCCGCGCGGCGCCTCGGTGGTGGCCAGCCGTACGGTGCCGCCGGCCGCGACCCCGGCACGGGCGGCCGTCGCGGCGTCCAGGACCACCTCGTCCGGCCCGACCGGGTCGCGGCCGGAGGTGAGCCGGAACGGGGTGAGGGCGGCGCTCGTCCAGGCGTGCCCGAGCGAGGGGCCGCCCTGCGGGCCGGCCAGGACCTGCCCGGAGGCGGTGACCACGGCGGCCGGGAAGGAGACCTCCGGGACGGCGGCCGCGACGCCGGGCAGCCCGGCGAGTTCGGCGGTCAGCGGTCCGGCGTCCGGGATGCGGGTGCCGTGGCCGACCACCACCGGGGCCGCGGCGTAGCGCTCGGTGGGGGTGCCCGTGCGCAGGGCGGACTCCAGCAGGACCCCGCAGGCGACGGTCAGGACCAGGGCGCAGACGAGCGCGGTGAAGGCGCCGGCGAAGCCCGCCTTCCGGCCCCGCACCGTCCGCCAGGCCAGCTTCAACACGCGGCTCAGCCCCCCGGTGGTACGCCCTCGATGTCATCGCGAGCCTAGCTCCGGGCGCACCGGCCGGAATTCCCTTCGCCGACGAAGGAAGGCCTGGTTGAGCTTTTCCGTGGGTCGTCCACGGCCGGATCCGTGCGAAACGCACGGTCCGTCAACCGGCGGGCGCCAGGTCACCCGGACCGGTACCGAGCCCGGGTTTCGCCGGCCCGCCGCGGGCCTACGCCGTCGGCAGCCAGCCCATCTCCTCGGCGATCCGGATCGCGTCGACCCGGCCGCGCCCCCCGGTCTTGGCCACCGCGGCGGCCAGGTGGTTGCGCGCGGTGCCCGCCGAGATGAACAGCCGGGCGGCGATCTCGCTGACCGAGTCCCCCCGCGCCGCGAGCCGCAGGACCTCCGACTCCCGGGGCGTCAGCGGGTTCTCCCGGGTGTCCAGGGCGGCCAGCGCCAGCTCCGGGTCGACGACGCGCTCGCCGGCGGCCACCTTCCGGATCGCCGCGGCCAGCTCCTGCGCGGGGGCGTCCTTCCCGAGGAAACCGAGCGCACGGGCGGAGAACGCGGCGCGCAGGTGGGCGGGTCGCACCAGCCCGGTGAGGACCAGCGTCCGGCACCCGGGGAGCTTCTCGTGCAGTTCGGCCGCCGCCCGCAGCCCGTCCAGCCCGGGCAGGTCGATGTCGAGCACCGCGACGTCCGGGCGCACCGCCAGGGCGGTCGGCACCACCTCGTCCCCGCGCTCCACGTCGGCGACGACCTCCAGGTCCTCCTCGTACGCGAGCAGGGCCATCAGCGCGCCGCGCACCATGGTCATGTCCTCTGCCAGCAGGACCCTGATCATCCGCACTCTCCCCCTGTCAGGTGACGGCCACGGACGGGGTTCATTAGACAACAGGCCTTGCCAGGGCCGGTTTCCGTGCTTGATCGGCCCCGAGCGGTCCGCCGGTCGGCGTAGCCTTCGTGCATGGCAGAGAGCAAGGTCCGGAAGGCCGCGGCGGACAGGCCGGCGGCGAAGAAGGCGGCGGTGCGGCCGCGGAAGCCGGAATCGCGCCTGGCGATGGTGCGGCGGGCCCGGCGGATCAACCGCGAGCTGGCGGAGCTGTACCCGTACGCGCACCCGGAGCTGGACTTCGAGAACCCCTTCCAACTGCTGGTGGCCACCGTGCTGTCGGCGCAGACCACCGACCTGCGGGTGAACCAGACCACCCCGGCGCTGTTCGCGAAGTACCCGACGCCGGAGGACATGGCGGCGGCGAACCCGGAGGAGCTGGAGGAGATCATCCGCCCGACCGGCTTCTTCCGGAACAAGGCGAAGTCGCTCCTCGGCCTCTCGGCGGCGCTGCGCGACGAGTTCGGCGGCGAGGTCCCCGGCCGGCTGGCCGACCTGGTGACCCTGCCGGGCGTCGGCCGCAAGACCGCCAACGTCGTGCTCGGCAACGCCTTCGGGGTCCCCGGCATCACCGTGGACACCCACTTCGGGCGGCTGGCCCGGCGGTTCGGCTGGACCACCGAGGAGGACCCGGTGAAGGTCGAGGCGGCCGTCGCGGAGATCTTCCCGAAGTCGGAGTGGACGATGCTCTCGCACCGGGTGGTCTTCCACGGCCGCCGGATCTGCCACTCCCAGAAGCCCGCCTGCGGCGCCTGCCCGATCGCGCCGCTCTGCCCCTCGTACGGCGAGGGGGAGACCGACCCGGAGAAGGCACGCAAGCTGTTGAAGTACGAAATGGGCGGCCAGCCCGGGCAGCGGCTGCGGCCGCCGGCCGACTTCCCCGGTGAGGCGGCCGCCCGTGCGGACGCCGCCGTCCACCACGGGCAGGTCGCGGACCTGGCGGTGGACGCGTGAGCGCGCGGTGGGGGAACCCCGGGCCGGACGCCGGGGGAGTCGTGCGGGGCATCGAGCTGGACGGGCTGCCGGACTGGCTGGAGCCGGTCCGGGAGGCGGCCGAGCGGGTGCTGCCGGAGCAGTTGAGCCGTTTCCTGCCGCCGGCCGAGGGCGGCCGTCCGGCGGCCGTGCTGATGCTGTTCGGCGAGGGCCCGGAGGGGCCGGACCTGCTGCTGATCGAGCGCGCCCGCTCACTGCGCTCGCACGCCGGTCAGCCGTCCTTCCCGGGCGGTGCGCTGGACCCCGAGGACGGTGATCCGAACGGCCCGGGCCCGATCGCGGCGGCGCTGCGCGAGGCCTGGGAGGAGACCGGCCTGGACCCGGCCGGGGTGCAGGTGTTCGCGGAACTGCCCCGGCTCTTCATCCCGGTGAGCAGCTTCGTGGTGACCCCGGTGCTGGGCTGGTGGCGCGAGGAGTCGCCGGTGCGCCCGGTGGACGCGGCCGAGACCGGCGCGGTGTTCCGGGTCACCATCGCGGAGCTGGCCGACCCGGCGAACCGGGTGCGGCTGCGCCACCCGTCCGGGCACATCGGGCCGGCCTTCGCCGTCGCCGGGCGGCTGGTCTGGGGCTTCACCGCCGGGGTGATCGACCGGGTGCTGCACCACAGCGGCCTGGAGCTGCCCTGGGACCCGTCCCGGATCGTCGACCTCTCGGACGAGGCGCTGGCGCTGGTCCAGGGCGACCTCGAACACTCCCGGGTGCTGCCGGGCGGCGACGCCGACGCTTCGTGACCGGTCGTCGGCGCGTCCGGCGCGCGGCCCGTGGGAGGGTGTCCGAGTGAACGTCCTGGATGTGCTGCTGATCCTCGCGGCCGTGGCCTTCGCCGTGTCGGGCTACCGGCAGGGCTTCGTGGTCGGCGTGCTCTCGCTGGTCGGCTTCCTCGGCGGCGGCCTGATCGCCGTCGAGCTGCTGCCGCTGCTGCTGCTCGACCACATCGGCCCGGGCACCACGGCCTCGGTGGTGGCCGTGGTGGTGGTGATCGTCCTCGCCGCGATCGGCCAGGCGATCACCGCGCACTTCGGCTGGAAGCTGCGCGGGCACATCGGGCGCCGCCCGGCCCGGGTGCTGGACGCCAGCGGCGGCGCGGTGGTGAACGTCGTGTCGATGCTGCTGGTGGCCTGGCTGATCGGTTCGGCGCTGGCCGGGGCCTCGCTCCCGACGGTCTCCAAGCAGGTCCGCTCCTCGGCGGTCCTCGGCGGGGTGCAGAACGCGCTGCCCAGCGACGCGCCGAACTGGTTCTCGGACTTCTCCAAGGTGCTCGCCCGCAACGGCTTCCCGCAGGTGTTCAACCCCTTCGAGCACGAGCCGATCACCCAGGTCGACAGCCCCGACCCCGCGCTGGCCGCCAGCCCGGCGGTGGCGCGGGCCCGGCAGAGCCTGGTCAAGGTGGTCGGCACGGCGACCTCCTGCGGCAAGACCCTGGAGGGCAGCGGTTTCGTCTTCGCCCCGCACCGGGTGATGACCAACGCCCACGTGGTCGGCGGGGTCGACGAGCCGACCGTGCAGATCGGCGGTGTCGGCCAGCTGTACGACGCGACGGTGGTCCGCTACGACTGGCAGCGCGACATCGCCGTCCTGGACGTGCCCAAGCTGAACGCGCCCGCGCTGCCGTTCGCGGGCGAGGCGAAGACCAACGACAGCGCGATCGTGGCCGGCTTCCCGGAGAACGGCGCCTTCAACGTCCAGCCGGCCCGCATCCGCGGCCGGATCCAGGCCAACGGCCCGGACATCTACCACCGCGGCCAGGTGGTCCGCGACGTCTACTCGGTGCGCTCGGTGGTCCGGCAGGGCAACAGCGGCGGGCCGCTGCTCACCCCGGAGGGCGAGGTGTACGGGGTGGTTTTCGCCAAGTCCCTGGACAGCGCGGACACCGGCTACGTGCTGACGGCGGCCGAGGTGCGCGAGGACGTCGTGCAGGGCGGCGCGGCGACCGCCCGGGTGGACACCCAGGGCTGCGCGCTCTGACCTGGCTTGACCTGGGGGTGTTCGGGAGCGGTTCGGGGCGCCGCGCGGGGTGTCCCGGGACGCGCCGGGCCGGGTGGTCCGATGTCCGTCGATCCGTCAGGTGCCCCTGGTAGCGTCGGCCGCGCTCACCCGTTCGGCTCAACCGGGCGCCGTCCCGGCGTGGGTCCGACGGGAGGTCGTGGCAGTCCGATGATGGGTCACTCGCACGCCGTGAGCGGGGCGATGCTGTACGCGGCCTCGGCTCCCTTCCTGCCCCCGCTGCTGCTGCACACCACCCTGCAGCCGGCCGACATACTGATGGGCACGGTGCTGTGCGCGGGCGCGGCGCTGCTGCCGGACCTCGACCACCACGACGGCTCGATCGCCAACTTCCTCGGTCCCGTCTCCAAGCTGCTCTGCCGCTTCGTGGCCTGGGTCTCCGGCGGCCACCGGCACGCCACCCACTCGCTGCTGTTCGTGGCCCTGATGGGCGGCGGCACCTGGGCCGGGGTCACCTTCCTGGGCCGCGACTTCACCCTGGGGCTGACCTTCTTCCTGCTGGCGCTCGCGATCCGGGCGCTGCGGCTCTGCCCGCCGGGCGACGGCCCGGAGGCGTGGATCACCGTCATCGGCCTGGCCGCGCTCGGCACCTTCGGGATGAACACCTGGATGCCCAACTCGCCCGGCTGGCTGCCGTACGCGGTGGCCCTGGGCACGCTGGCGCACCTGCTCGGCGACTGCCTGACGAAGAAGGGCGCGCCGCTGCTCTGGCCGCACAAGGAGCGCTACGAGGTGGTGCTGATCAAGCGCAGCGGCAACAGCGTCGAGACCAAGGTGCTGGTGCCGGTCATGTCGGTGGCGACCTTCGTCCTGCTCTGGTTCACCGCGCTGTCGCCGACGATCGTGAACTGAACGGGGCGCGGGGCCCCATCCCCTACCGCCCGGTGCGCTGCGGCGCGAGGCCTCAGGTCTCGCGCCGCAGCCGTGCGCCCACCCAGCGGGCGCGCCGGCCCAGGATGCGGGGGATGCCGAGCTGCCGCCGTTCCGTGCGCTGACGGCCGTCCGGGCCGTCGAAGCCGAGGTCGTCCGCCCGGTCGGGCCGGTGGGCGGAGCGCTGGGGGCTGTTGTGACGTCGGCCGCGCGGGGCGCCGCCGCTTCCGGGCATCCAACTCATACCGGAAGGGATGCCCCTGGGCCGGTGGAGGTAACCGCCTGGGCGCCGCCGAAATTGGCCTATGCGGTTGTCATATGAGCGTAAAAATAAGGGAGTTGGGACCAAGGGCCCTTCCGGTCGACCGCCCGTACGGCCGTGTCCGGCGGCTACGACGGGCGGCTACGACGGGCGAGCGCGACGGGCGAGCGCGACAGGCGGCCCCGTCGGGCGACCGGGTCGGGCGGCCGCGTCGGGCTCCGTGCGCGTCACTCCTTGTGGCGGCCGATCCAGTCCAGCAGCTCGGCGGTGAACTCCTCCGGCGCCTCCTCGTGCGGGAAGTGCCCGACCCCCGGCATCAGCCGCCAGCGGTACGGCGCCGCCACGTACTCGCCGCCGCCGAGCGCGGTGTGCGACAGCAGCACCGGGTCCGCCGCGCCCTGGACGTGCAGGGTCGGCGCGGTGATCGGCTTCTTCATCCGGCGGGCGAACTGGATGCCGTCCGGCCGGGCCATCGAGCGCAGCAGCCAGCGGTACGGCTCGATCGAGCAGTGCGCCGTGCTGGGGATCTGGATCGCCTGCCGGTACGCGTGCACCGCGGCCTCGTCCAGGCCGTTCGGACCGGTCCAGGAGGTCAGGTAGCGGCCGACCAGCTCGGCGTCGTCGGCCACCAGCCGGCGTTCCGGTATCCACGGCCGCTGGAAGCCCAGCACGTGCTCGAAGGCGGCGAACTGCCGGCGGTCGGTCAGCAGGGCCCGGCGCAGGTCCCGCGGGTGCGCGGCGGAGACCGCGGTCAGGCTCTGGATGACGGACGGTCGCATCACCGCCGCCACCCAGGCCAGGGTGCCGCCGGAGGCGTGCCCGACCAGGTGCGCGCGGCGCTCGCCCAGCGAGCGGATCACCCCGGTGATGTCCAGGGCGAGGTTGCCCGGGTCGTACCCGCGCGGGGTGCGGTCGCTGCCGCCGATGCCGCGCAGGTCGAGGGCCACCGCCCGGTAGCCGGCCTCGGCGAGCGCGGTCAGCTGGTGGCGCCAGGCCCACCAGTACTCGGGCCAGCCGTGCACCAGCAGCACCAGCGGGCCGGAGCCCAGTTCGGCGATGTGGAAGCGGGCACCGTTGGCCGCGAGGTCGCGGTGCGTCCAGGGGCCGGGCTGCCGGATGCTCCAGGCCTCATCGCCCTCCGCCGGGGCCCCGGCGGCGGCCGCGTCGCGGGGCTCCCGTTCGGGCTTCCGGTCGGGCTCTCGCGCGGGTGCCAGGCCGGTGCCCTCGGGGGCGGTGCCGGGGCCCTCGGGGCCTGCGGGGCCTCCGGGGGTGAGTCCGGCGCCGGAGTCGGGGCCGGACTCGGCGGACGGCTGCGCGGGCACGGGCTTCTGGTCAAGCGGCATACCGAGAGCGTGTCACATCCGCGCGCCGGACACGTGCCCGGCACTCGTTGTCGGCGGGTCCGGCGCCCGCCGGTGCCCCGCCGACGCCGGTGGCGCGGCGTGGGCGGCGGGGCACCGGCGTCGGGTGCCGGTCACCGGGTGCCCTGGTTCGCGGGGCTGGTTTGCGGGGTGCCGGTTACGGGATGCGGCCGAAGGCCCGGTCGATCTCCTCCTGGGTGGCCGGGCGCGGCCGGGCGTTCTTCAGCACGTCGGCGGTCCGCTGGGCGCCCTCGATGGTGCGGACCGGCTTCTCGATCTTCTTGAACGAGCGCCAGGCCAGCACCCCGAGCAGCACCGCGAGCAGCAGGTAGGCGCCCGCCACGATCAGGAAGGACCAGCCCAGCGACAGGCCCAGCGCGTGGATGCCGAAGGCCGCCGCGGCGCTCAGCATCGGGATGGAGAACAGCGCCACCACACCGGCGACGATCAGCGAGACGCCGCCGGAGACGCCGCGCTTGACGTCCGCCCGGATCTCGGCCTTGGCGAGCGCGATCTCGTCGTGGACGAGTGCGGACAGGTCGGCGGTGGCCGCCGCGAACAGCTGCCCCACCGAACGCTCGCCCTCGTAGGGCGCCCGGCCGTTGCTGGACGGGTCTGCGGCTCCTGCGGGCATCAGCGGTTCTCCTCTGCGGCTGTGCGGCGTGACGCCGCCGCGGTGTGCGGTTCCGGGCCGGTGGGGGGTCCGGAGGCGTCTGTGGGTTGTCGACAGCTCAGAATCATGCCCCTACCGGTCAGTCGCACACCACTCCGGGGCCCCGGCGGGGGGACGTGTCCCGACGGCCGGGGCGTTCCGGACGGTCTCGCCCGCGCCTTCCGGGAGCGTCCCGGAGGGGTTTCCGGGGCGGGCGCCTCGGCCGGAGTCGCCCTCGGCCGGAGTCGCCCTCGGCCGGAGTCGCCCTCGGCCGGAGTCGCCGCGGCGGGAGCCGCCTCAGCCGGACTGTCCCGAGCGGCCCCGGTGACCGGAGCCGCGGCCGGGCTCGTGTTCCCCGCCTTCCCCGCCTTCCCCGACTTCCCCGCCGGTCGTCGGGCGGGCCGACTCGCCGACCCTCGCCCGCCAGGCCGGGTCGTCCTCCTGGTAGACGTCCGGGATGCCGTCCCCGTCCACGTCCCGCTCCTCCTCCTCGCACAGCGCGCGGTAGTGCCGGTTGCGCAGCTTCAGCAGCACCGTGGCGACCACCGCGGAGAGCACCGAGCCGACCAGCACGGCCGTCTTGGCCCGGGCGGCGAGCGCCGGGTCGTCCGGGAACGCCAGTTCGCTGATCAGCAGCGAGACCGTGAAACCTATGCCGGCGAGGACCGAGACGGCGACCATGTCGGCCCACTTGAGCCGCGGGTTCAGCTCGGCCCTGGTGAACCGGGCGGTCAGCCAGGCGCCACCGAACACGCCCAGCGACTTGCCGACCAGCAGACCGATCACGATGCCCAGCGGGGCGGCCTGGGTGAACACCTCGCGCAGCTTCGGACCGGAGACGGCCACCCCGGCGGAGAACAGCGCGAACAGCGGGACGGCCAGGCCGGCCGAGAGCGGGCGGACCAGGTGCTCGATGTGCTCGCCGGGGGAGTGCTGCTCGTCGCCCTCCCGGTGGCAGCGCAGCATCAGGCCCATCGTGACGCCCGCCACCGTGGCGTGGATGCCGCTCTCGTGCATCAGCGCCCAGGTGACGACGGCCAGCGGTACGAAGAGGTACCAGCCGTGGACGCCGCGCCGGTGCAGGAACCAGAACAGCACCAGCCCGGCGAAGGCCAGACCGAGCGCCCAGAACTTGATGCCGTGGCTGTAGAAGACCGCGATGATCAGGATCGCGATCAGGTCGTCGACCACCGCCAGGGTGAGCAGGAAGGCGCGCAGCGCGGCCGGCAGGTGGCTGCCGACCACCGCCAGCACCCCGAGCGCGAAGGCGATGTCGGTGGCGGTCGGGATCGCCCAGCCCCCGGGGTGTCCGCCGCTGCCGGAGTTCACCAGGGCGAAGAGGATCGCGGGCAGCGCCACGCCGCAGACGGCCGCGACCACGGGCAGCAGCGCGGCACTGGGCGTGCGCAGCTCACCCGCGACGAACTCGCGCTTGAGCTCGATCCCGGCGACGAAGAAGAAGATCGTCAGCAGGCCGTCCTTGGCCCAGGTGGCCAGGGAGAGGTCGAGGTGGAGCGGGGCGGAGGGGCCGACGGTGTAGTCGAGCACGCTCTGGTAGGCGTGCGGCCAGACGTTGGCCCAGATCAGCGCGATGACGGCGGCGCCCAGCAGCAGCATGCCGCCGACCGTCTCGGTGCGCAGCGCGTCGGTGATGAAGGTGCGCTCGGGCAGTGACAGCCGACCGAGGAGCTGCCGGCGTCGGGTCGTCGGCTCGTGGACGGGCGGCTGATCGGTCACGTGGGACCTCCTGGGGCTGGGAGCGGCAACGGATGCACGGGTGGTGCAGTTGCCGACCAGACTTCCCGGCGCGCCCTGTGACGCCCGCGATTCCCGTCAAGGGATCTTGATACGTCCTTAATAGTCTAGCGGGGCGTTCGAGTGACATCCGGATTGTCTTATTCAAGGACTTAAGCCCTACGGGCCGGTTCTGCACCCCGGAGGAGCAGCGATCCGGCAACCGGGCGGTGGCACGGCCTGGCGTCCGAGGGGTGGTCCGGCGGGTGTGTTGCCGACGGTGCCGAGGAAACGGCTGTGCCCCGGGCGGTGGTCACCGCCCGGGGCACAGCCGTCGTCTTCAGCGGGGCTCAGCAGAGTGGGGCTCAGCAGAGTGGGGCTCAGCCCTCACCTGCGGGCCGGTCGTTGCCGGCCCGGTCCCGTCCGCCCTGTTCAGCCGTTGTCGTTGTCCGAGGCCGGCAGCTGGGCCTGGATCTGGCTCATCACCGTGCTGTCGGCCAGGGTGGTGGTGTCACCGACCTCGCGGCCCTCGGCGATGTCGCGCAGCAGGCGGCGCATGATCTTGCCGGAGCGGGTCTTCGGCAGCTCGCCGACCACCTTGATCTGCTTCGGCTTCGCGATCGGGCCGAGCGTGCGGCCGACGTGCGCCCGCAGCTCCTCGACCAGCTCGGGGCTCTCGGTGACGCCGCCGCGCAGGATCACGAAGGCGACGATGGCCTGACCGGTGGTGGCGTCGGTCGCGCCGACCACGGCGGACTCCGCCACGGACGGGTGGCCGACCAGGGCCGACTCGACCTCGGTGGTGGAGATGTTGTGGCCCGAGACGAGCATGACGTCGTCGACCCGGCCGAGCAGCCAGATGTCCCCGTCCTCGTCCTTCTTGGCGCCGTCACCGGCGAAGTAGCGGCCCTCGAAGCGCGACCAGTAGGTGTCGATGTAGCGCTGGTCGTCGCCCCAGATGGTGCGGAGCATGGACGGCCACGGCTCGGTGAGCACCAGGTAGCCGCCGGAACCGTTCGGCACCTCGACGGCGTTGTCGTCCACCACGGTGGCCGCGATGCCCGGCAGGGCGCGCTGGGCCGAGCCCGGCTTGGTCTCGGTGACGCCCGGCAGCGGGCTGATCATGATGGCGCCGGTCTCGGTCTGCCACCAGGTGTCCACGATCGGGCACGTGCCGCCGCCGATGTGCTCGCGGTACCAGACCCAGGCCTCGGGGTTGATCGGCTCGCCGACACTGCCCAGCACCCGCAGCGAGGACAGGTCGAACTTCGCGGGGATGTCGTCGCCCCACTTCATGAAGGTGCGGATCGCGGTCGGCGCGGTGTAGAGGATGGTCACGCCGTACTTCTGGACGATCTCCCAGAACCGGCCCTGGTGCGGGGTGTCCGGGGTGCCCTCGTAGATCACCTGGGTGGCGCCGTTGGAGAGCGGGCCGTAGACGATGTACGAGTGGCCGGTGACCCAGCCGATGTCGGCGGTGCACCAGTAGACGTCGGTCTCCGGCTTGAGGTCGAAGACGGCGTGGTGGGTGTAGCTGGCCTGGGTGAGGTAGCCGCCCGAGGTGTGCAGGATGCCCTTGGGCTTACCGGTGGTGCCCGAGGTGTAGAGGATGAACAGCGGGTGCTCGGCGTCGTGCGCCTCGGGGGTGTGCTCGGTGGACTGGCGCGCGGTGATCTCGTGCCACCAGACGTCGCGGCCCTCGGCCCACGGGATGTCCTGCCCGGTGCGGCGGACCACCAGGACGTGCTCCACGCCGTCGGCCTTGGTGAGCGCCTCGTCGATGGCCGGCTTCAGGGCGGAGGGCTTGCCGCGGCGGTAGCCGCCGTCGGCGGTGATGACGAGCTTGGCCTGGGCGTCCTGGATGCGGGAGGCGACGGCGTCGGAGGAGAAGCCGCCGAAGACCACCGAGTGGGTCGCGCCGATCCGGGCGCAGGCGAGCATCGCGACGACCGCCTCGGCGATCATCGGCAGGTAGACGGCGACCCGGTCGCCCTTGCGGACACCGAGCTCCAGCAGCGCGTTGGCCGCCTGCGAGACCTCGTCCTTGAGCTGGGCATAGGTGATCGAACGGCCGTCGCCGGGCTCGCCCTCGAAGTGGATGGCGACCCGGTCACCCAGGCCGTTCTCCACGTGGCGGTCGACGCAGTTGTACGCGACATTGAGCTTGCCGTCGGCGAACCACTTGGCGAAGGGAGGGTTGGACCAGTCGAGGGTCTCGGTCGGCTCGACGGCCCAGGTGAGGCGACGGGCCTGCTCGGCCCAGAAACCCAGACGGTCCTCGGAGGCCTGCGCGTACGCGGCCGCGGTGACGTTGGCGGCTGCGGCGAGCTCTGCCGGCGGGGCGAAGCGCCGCTCCTCCTTGAGCAGGTTGGCCAGGCTCTCGTTGCTCAACGCGCACTCCTCATCGAGTCATGATCGGGGGCGTTCCCGTGCGTGGGGATTGTCCCGTGTGTCCCAGCGCACAGCTCACCAGGCGAACGGGGCAGTTGACAAGAGGCTCCTGGGAATTGGTGTAGACCTTTGACCGGCGGCCGGTCGGCCGCCCGCACGGTGCGCCGCGGCGGACCGGACGACCGTGCGGGGGTGGGTGGGCCCGTGCCCCGGCCCGCCCGGCGGGGACACGGACCCGGCTCTCAGGCAGCCAGCCGGGGGTCCTCCTCGCTGCCGTCGATCGGAGCCCGATCGTCCTCATTCACCCGTTCGGCCGATGCTGTGTTCGGCCGGTCGCCGGGGGCGGTTCCGATCGGGGCCTCGGCGTGGCGTTCGATTTCCTTCGCGCGCCTCCCGGCGCGGGCCTCGACCGGGCTGAACGTCCCGGCGGCCCGGTCCAGGACATAGGCCTGGGCCGTCGCGAAGTCGAAGTACATCCCGACCAGCCGCAGGGTGCCCTCCTCGACCCGGCGTTCCACCGCCGGGTTCGCCATCAGCTGGTCCAACTGCTGGACCACGTTGGTGATGCAGAGCTGCTCCACCACGTCCACCGCGGGCCGGGCCGCGAACTCCGCCGGGACCCGTCGGAGCCGGTCCAGCGAGCCGCGGCCGTTGCGCAACCAGCGGGCCAGCGGGGTGGGCGGCCCGGGGCGCTCGTGCACGCCGTCCAGCAGCGCCTGCATCGCACCGCAGCCGGAGTGGCCGCAGACCGTGATCGAGCGCACCTCCAGCACCTCGACCGCGTACTGCACCGCGGCGGCCACCGAGTCGTCCGCCGCTCCGGGTTCGTGCGGGGCCGGCACCAGGTTGCCCACGTTGCGCACGGTGAACAGGTCGCCCGGGCCGCTGTTGGTGATCATGCTGGTGACCATCCGGGAGTCCGCGCAGGTCAGGAAGAGCTGGGAGGGCGCCTGACCCTCGCGCGCCAGGCGGGCGAGCTCCGGTCGGATCAGCGGGGCGGTGTGCAGCTGGAACACCCGGACCCCGTCCAGCAGCCGGCCGTGCGGGTCCTCCTGCTGTTCGATGCAGTGGTGGCCGACCCAGGGCGTCCAGGCCCGGCAGCGGTGCGGGCCCGGTGAACTGCCCGCGCGCACGGTGCCGTCCGGGTCGAGCACCTCGTCGTCCCGGCGGCGCGTCACCATCGAGACCCGGCCTCCTGTGTGCTGGTGCCCGGCCCGCCAGCTGTGCAGCGTCTCGTACGCGGCGTGGTCCAGGAAGGAGCCGTCGTGGACCACGGTGACCTCGGCCCCGGCCGGGATGCCGGCCAGCGCCCGGCCGAGCCGGGGCACGGTGGTGAAGGTGAGCGGGCCGTGCGTCTGGACGGTGACCGTGCCGTCGGGGCCGGTCTCGACGTCCACGTGGGCGCGGGTCAGCCGGTAGAGGGCGAGCAGTATGGCGGTGCCGGCGCCGATCGCGAGGCCCCACAGCACGCCGGCGGCGACCACGCCGAGCACGGTGATCAGGTAGACGGGGAACTCGCGGTGCCGGTGCACCTTGCGGATGTGCGCGAAGCTCACCATCTGGAGCCCGACCACCAGCACCAGCGCGGCGAGCGCAGCCAGCGGGATCCGGCGCAGTCCGCCGGCCAGCGCCAGCGCGGCGGCCAGCACCCAGACGCCGTGCAGCACCGAGGCCCACCTGGTCTGGCCGCCGGCCCGCACGTTGGCGGTGCCGCGCACCGCGCCCCCGGCGACCGGCAGCCCGCCGACCAGCCCGCTCACCAGGTTGGCGAGGCCCTGGCCGCGCAGTTCTCGGTCGAGGTCGCCGGTGCGGAGGGACATCCGGTCGATCGCGACGGCGGACAGCAGGGACTCCACGCTGGCCACGGCGGTGACGGTGAGGACGGCGGCGAGCAGGCCGAGGACGGGGCCGTGCGGCAGCGCGGGCAGGAGCACCTGCGGCCGCCAGTCGGGCAGCTCGATGTGGGCGAGCCGCAGGTCCAGGGCGAACACGAGGGCGGTGGCCAACGCGATACCGGCCAGCGGGCCGGGCACCTTGGCCAGCCGGGCACCGAACTCACCCGCGCGGCCCGGGAGTCGGCCGAGCCGGGGCCAGCCGATCAGGACGGCCGCCGTCACCGCTCCGGCCAGCACCGCGGGTGGGTGCGGGCCCGTCAACTGGCCGGGGAGAGCCAGGAGGTTGGCGACCGCGGAGCTCTGCGGTGAGCCGCCGAGGACGACGTGCAGCTGGGCGATGGCGATGGTGATGCCGACCCCGGCCAGCATGCCGTGCACGATCGCGGGCGAGACGGCGAGCGCCGTCCGGGCCACCCGGCGTGCGCCGAACAGGAGTTGGAGCAGGCCGGCGGCGACGGTGACGGCGCAGGTGGCCCGCCAGCCGTACTGGGCGATCAGCCCGGCGGTGACCACCGTCAGGGCCGCCGAGGGGCCGCTGACCTGGAGCGGTGTGCCGCCGAACAGCCCGACCACGATTCCGCCCACGGCCGCGGCGGCCAGGCCGGCGGTGAGCGGGGCGCCGGTGGCGAGCGCGATGCCGAGGGAGAACGGCACGGCGATCAGGAAGACCACGAGGGACGCGGAGAGGTCGTGGGCCCAGCGGGTTCCGGGGCCCGGGCCCGGCGGCGCGTGGTCGGTGGTGTCGGAGGCGATGGGGGCACTGGAGATGTCGAGGGTCATGGTCTTCCCGTCTGTCCGGGGGAACGAACGCAGTCAGGTCCGGTGATGGGTCCGGGGTGGGGGTTCCGGGGCGGCGGATCGGCTGTCGTGGGTCGCGACGGTGTGGCGGGATGGCGTGGGCGCGGCGGGGGAGTGCGGGTGTCACCGGCCGGCGTCGACCATCAGGCCCGCCAGGGCTCCGGGTGAGGTGCGGGACGTCTCACCGGGGGCCGCCGGGCGAACCATCAAGACTCGGTAAACCGAGGGTAATGAAAGCTTTGCACAGCGTGGTTCCGGGAGGGAAGCGGAAAACCCCCTGATTCACCCCATTGGGTGGTGGCCGAACGGTCGGGAATCTGCTGCTGGTGGCGGCGGCCGCGGCACCCTGCGGCCGGGCCGGGCCGGGCCGGGCCGGGCGGCGGCAGCGGCTGG
>NZ_JBEXJK010000126.1:0-19993 GCF_040609095.1 Kitasatospora sp. NPDC004799 | reverse complement strand
GGCGTTTCCCTCACGCTATGACCACCGAAACACTATGAAACTGTCAACCGCACCAACCCACTCCGGGGTTGGGGTCGTTGTTTCAGAACAACAACGGCGGCGGCCGCCGCCTACGACCGCGCCAAGGCGGGCGAGGCCTCCCGGGACGCGGTCCTGGCGAAGCAGGCCGGGGAGAACGCCCTGACCGCCGCCCGTGCGCTGGACGACGCGCTGCTCGCCGCCGATTCGAGCAAGGTCGCGATGACCTCGGCGGCCGCCGCCGGTGCCGACGCCAACGAGGCGGCGAACTCCGCCGTCAAGGCCGGCGGTTTCGCCGACCAGGCGGGCGCCCAGTCCGCCCGGGTCCGGCAGGCCGCGGCCTCCACCCAGCGCCATGCCCAGGAGGCGAGCCGCGCGGCCAAGGCCGCCGCGGGTCTGCTGGAGGCCGCCGGGGCGTTCGCCACCGAGGCCAGGACCCTGGCGGCGAGTGCCGGGGACCACGCCAAGGCCGCCGCCGCGGCCGCTGAGGAGGCCGCCCAGCACGCCGGCGAGGCCGCCACCGCCGCCGCGAACTCCAAGGCCCACGCCGAGCAGGCGCAGATCCTGGCCAACGAGGCGCAGGCCGCGGTCGAGAAGGCCAACCAGGTGCGCGACCTGGCCCAGCGCACGGAGGCCGAGGACCTCACCGCCCGCACCGCGGACGCCGTCGACAAGGCGGCCGACGCCCGCGCGGCCTACGACGACTCCGCCCAACAGACCGGCGAGGCTGTCCAGAAGGCCCGCCGCTACCAGGACGAGGCCGACCGGCTGGCCCAGGCCGTCCTCAAGCCGGACGCCGACACCGCACGGCTGGTCACCGACGGCCGCAAGCTGGCCCTGTTGTCGGTGCAGATCTCCGGCCCCTACGACCAGGCGGCGGCCCGGATCGCGCTCTCGGGCACCGACGCCGCGGTGCTGGACTACATCCGCACCGGGCGCACCAAGGCCGTCCAGGCGGACGAGCGGGCACGGGTCGCCGAACTCGCCACGCAGTCCGAGATGCCCGGCGTGCGGGCGGCCGCCGTCCGGACCCTCAACGGTGACGCTCAGGCCGCCAGTGCCTTCCTGACCACCGGTCAGTACGACGCGGCGGCCAAGGACTACCAGGTCGCCATCGCCCAGACCTCCAACGGCGCCGGCCCCGGCGTCAAGGCCGCCGCCCAGGCGGCCCTGAACGCGGGCACCGTCGACGCGCTGCGCGAGTACCTCGGCTCCGGGCGTTACAACGCCCAGGTCGGCGACGACAAGGTCCGCGCGGCCCAACTGCGCAACGGTGCCGGGCCCGAACTGGACGCCGCCGCCCGCATCGCGCTCGAGGGAACGCCGGAGATGCTGCGGGGGTTCGTCGAGAGCGGGCAGTACATGGCCCAGCGCAAGGACGAGCTGACCGGTGCCCACCAGGCCGACATCGAGCGCCTGATCGCCGAGGGCGCGGCCAACGTCGCGTACGCCCAGCAGGCCGCGGCGGAGGCCGCCCAGGCCGCCGCCGTCGCCAACAACGCGCAGACCGAGGCCGATGCGGCCGCGGGCCAGGCCCAGGCGGCCGCCACCAAGGCGGCCGGCTACGCCGCCCAGGCCCAGGAGCGCGCCAAGCAGGCCGAGGGCAGCGCCGCGCGCGCGGCCACCGCGTCCAAGAACGCCAACGCGGCCAAGGACACCGCCAACCGCGCCTACGCCGAGTCCCGCTACTCCGTCCAGCGGGCCCGGTACTCCGAGGTCGAGGCCCGGAGTTCGGCGAACATCGCCTTCAGCGCCGCCAACGCGGCGCGCGCCTCCGCCGTGGCGGCCGGGAAGGACGCCCAGACCGCTGCGGCCGCGGCCGCAGCGGCCTTCGACACCGCTGCGATCAAGGACATCGAGGAGCGCAAGGCCGAGGCGCTGGCGCTGGAACTGAAGCTGGAAGACCAGGTCATCTGGGCCAAGCGGGAGTTGGCCAAGGAACAGGCGATCGAGGACCAGCGCAAGAAGATCGAGGAGGAGGACAAGAAGGGAGGCGGTGGCGGCCGCGGGTACGACCCGATCGGAGGCCCGTTCGACTTCCGTCCCTTCATGCCGTTCGTACCGGCGCCGGTGCTGTGGACCATCGACAAGTCCATCGAGTTCTTCGTCGGCGGCGTCACCGAACTGATCAGCCTCTACAGTGCCGCCTACGAGCGACTGCACTCCATCTACAGCTCGGCCAAGTCGTTGCTGGGCACCGTGCTCTTCGACACGGTCCCCGAGCTGGCCTCGCAGGCGGGCGCCTGCGCGGGTGGGATCGTCCGCGGCGACGCCATCGACAAGATTCCTGCCTGCAACCGGGATCCGCGGGGCGTGCTCTCCGAGCCCGCGACCAAGCTTCTCGATCTCACCCGTCAGCTCCCGTTCGTCGGCAACAAGATCACCCCCTTCCTGGAGGACGCGTTCTCCAGGGCGGGCATCTGCCTGGGCACCAACAGCTTCCCGGCCGGCACCAAGGTGCTGATGGCCGACGGAAGCCGCCGGCCGATCGAGCAGGTGCGGTACGGCGACCAGGTCCTGGCCACCGATCCGGAGACCGGCACCACCGGCGCCCGGCCGGTCGACTCCACCATCTACACCCCCGACGACCGCGAGTTCGTCGACCTGGTCACGACCGACGCGGCGGGCAGGACCGGAACCGTCACGGCCACCGCGCACCACCCGTTCTGGTCGGAGAACCGCCGGGCGTGGGTGGCCGCCGCCGACCTGGTCGCGGGGGACACCCTGCGGACCGACACGGCCGGCCGGGTGACCGTCACCGCCGGCCGGCACCGCACGGGGCTGGAGGCCGCGTACAACCTCTCGGTCCGCGACCTCCACACGTACTACGTGCTGGCCGGGGACACGACGGCGCTGGTCCACAACACGACCTGCATCCAACTGGCGAACCAGTACGCCGCCGCCGAGGCCGCGCAGCCCTTGATCGAGAGCCTCAAGAACACGGGCGGTCTGCCGCCGGAGTACCTCACGAAGGACCAGGCCAGGCTCCGCGGGTGGCAGGAGGGCAAGGCCCTGGGCAACAGCGTCCCCGGCGGCCAGATCGGCGGTGACGTCTACCGGAACGACCCGAACGACGTGACCGGGATCAGGCTCCTGCCCGAGGCACCCGGGCGCGTCTGGTACGAAGCGGACATCGGCGTCAACCCGATGATGAAGAGGAGCAAGCAAGCAGGCTGGCGTCTCCTGTGGTCGACTGATGGTCTGATGTACGTCACCGGCGACCACTACGACCACGCCTATCAGCTGCCGAACTGGAAGTAGGGACATGAGGGTCACCATCGACGGATCGCGGATCCGGACCGTGGCGGACTTCCACGACGCGCTCGCGGGGCCGCTGGACTTCGGCCCGTACTACGGGCGGAACGCCGGCGCCCTGTGGGACCGGCTGACCACCGATGTCGAGCGGCCGGTCGAGATCGTCTGGGAGGACTCCGCGGTCAGCCGCGAGCGCTTGGGGGCCGAGGTGTTCGAGCGGATCGTCCAGGTCCTCATCGAGGCCGCCGAGAGGGACGAAGGGCGCCCCGAGGAGGAGCGGTTGACCGTTCGGCTGGGCTGACCCGGTCGACGGCAGGGCCCCGCTGAACCGGAGAGGTTCAGCGGGGCCCAGGTCGTTCGCCGGGTCAGGAGGCGCCGAAGAAGGCGTCCAGGATCTGCTGGGCGGCCGATCCGGCCGGAAGCGTGCCGGTGCGCACCTGAGTCTCCAACTCCTGGCTGATGCGCCGTACTTCGGGATGCTCGTGGAGGCGGGCGTACAACTGGTCGTGGACCATCGCCCAGGTCCACTCGACCTGCTGCTCGCGGCGCTTGGCGGCCAGGGCGCCGGTGGCGTCGAGGACCTTGCGGTGCTGCTGGAGGCGCTCCCACAGCGCGTCCAGGCCGGCCCCGTCGCGGCCGCTGCAGGTGAGCACCGGGGGAGTCCAGGCGGCGTCCGGGGGCTGCAACAGCCGCAGCGCGCCCGCGAGTTCGCGGGCCGCCGCCTTCGCGTCGGTCTCGTGCGGGCCGTCGGCCTTGTTGACGGCGATGACGTCCGCGAGCTCCAGCACGCCCTTCTTGATGCCCTGCAGCTGGTCGCCGGTCCGGGCCAGGCTGAGCAGGAGGAAGGTGTCGACCATCCCCGCCACCGCCGTCTCGGACTGGCCGACGCCGACCGTCTCGATGAGGACGACGTCGTACCCGGCCGCCTCCATCACCACCATGGACTCCCGGGTGGCCTTGGCGACCCCGCCCAGCGTCCCCGAGGTCGGGGACGGCCGGACGAAGGCGGCGGGGTCGACGGCGAGGCGCTCCATCCGGGTCTTGTCGCCCAGGATGGAGCCGCCGGTCCGGCTGGAGGTCGGGTCGACGGCCAGGACCGCGACCCGGTGGCCCTGGCCGGTGAGCATGGTGCCGAAGGAGTCGATGAAAGTCGACTTGCCGACACCGGGCACACCCGTGATGCCCACCCGGACCGCGCCGCCCGCGTGCGGCAGCAGCCGCTGGAGCAGCTGCTGCGCGAGCGCGCGGTGGTCGGGCCGGGTGGACTCGACGAGGGTGACGGCGCGCGCGATCCAGGCGCGCGAGCCGTCGAGCACACCCGTCACATAGCTGTCGAGGTCGATCGTCCGCGGAGGCATGCGATCAGGCGGTCACAGCTCGTGGCCGAGGTCGGCCGCCAGGGACTTCAGCAGGTCGTACGCCGCGTCCGGAATGACCGTGCCGGGCGGGAAGACCGCGGCCGCGCCCGCCTCGTACAGGGCGTCGAAGTCCTGCGGCGGGATGACGCCGCCGACCACGATGGTGATGTCCTCCCGGCCCGCCGCGGCGAGTTCGGCGCGCAGCGCGGGCACCAGCGTCAGGTGTCCGGCGGCCAGCGAGGAGACGCCGACGATGTGGACGTCCGCCTCGACGGCCTGCCGGGCGACCTCGGCCGGGGTCTGGAACAGCGGGCCGACGTCGACGGTGAAGCCGAGGTCGGCGAAGGCGGTGGCGATCACCTTCTGGCCGCGGTCGTGGCCGTCCTGGCCCATCTTGGCGACCAGGATGCGCGGACGGCGGCCCTCGGCCCGCTCGAACCGCTCGACCAGGTCGCGGGTGCGCTGGAGGGAGGCCGACGGGCCCGCTTCGTCTCGGTACACACCCGAGATGGTACGGATCTGGCCGGAGTGGCGGCCGTACACCTTCTCCAGGGCGTCCGAGATCTCGCCGACGGTGGCCTTGGCCCGGGCCGCGTTGACGGCCAGGTGCAGCAGGTTGCCGTCCAGCGAGCCGCCGCGCTGCGGGCCGGCCTCGGCGGCCGCGGTCAGGGCGCGCAGGGCGTCCTGGCAGACGGCCTCGTCGCGCTCCTCGCGCAGCCGGCGCAGCTTCTCGATCTGCCGCGCCCGCACCGAGGAGTTGTCGACCTTGAGCACGTCGATCTGCTCGTCGTTCTCCACCCGGTACTTGTTGACGCCGATCACCGGCTGGCGGCCGGAGTCGATCCGCGCCTGGGTGCGGGCGGCGGCCTCCTCGACGCGCAGCTTGGGGATGCCCGCGTCGATGGCCTTGGCCATGCCGCCGGCCGCCTCGACCTCCTGGATGTGCTCCCAGGCCCGGGCCGCGAGGTCGTGGGTCAGCCGCTCGACGTACGCGGAGCCGCCCCACGGGTCGATCACCCGGCAGGTGCCCGACTCCTGCTGGAGCAGCAGCTGGGTGTTGCGGGCGATGCGGGCGGAGAAGTCGGTGGGCAGGGCGAGCGCCTCGTCCAGCGCGTTGGTGTGCAGCGACTGGGTGTGACCCTGGGTCGCCGCCATCGCCTCCACGCAGGTGCGGGTGACGTTGTTGAACACGTCCTGGGCGGTGAGCGACCAGCCCGAGGTCTGCGAATGGGTGCGCAGCGAGAGGGACTTGGGGTTCTTCGGGTCGAACTGCTTGACCAGCTTGGCCCACAGCAGCCGGGCCGCGCGCAGCTTGGCGACCTCCATGAAGAAGTTCATGCCGATCGCCCAGAAGAACGACAGCCGCGGCGCGAAGGCGTCCACGTCCAGCCCCACGTCCAGGCCCGCGCGCAGGTACTCCACCCCGTCGGCCAGGGTGTAGGCCAGCTCCAGGTCGGCCGTCGCACCCGCCTCCTGGATGTGGTAGCCGGAGATGGAGATCGAGTTGTACCGGGGCATCTTCTGCGAGGTGTACGCGAAGATGTCCGAGATGATCCGCATCGACGGCTGCGGCGGGTAGATGTAGGTGTTGCGGACCATGAACTCCTTGAGGATGTCGTTCTGGATGGTCCCGGCGAGCTTCTCCGGCGGTACGCCCTGCTCCTCGGCCGCGACGATGTACAGCGCGAGGACGGGCAGCACGGCGCCGTTCATGGTCATCGACACCGACATCCTGTCCAGCGGGATGCCGTCGAACAGCTGGCGCATGTCGTAGATCGAGTCGATCGCCACGCCCGCCATGCCGACGTCGCCGGTGACGCGCGGGTGGTCGCTGTCGTAGCCGCGGTGGGTCGGCAGGTCGAAGGCGACCGACAGGCCCTTCTGGCCGGCCGCGAGGTTGCGGCGGTAGAAGGCGTTGGACTCCTCGGCGGTGGAGAAGCCCGCGTACTGGCGCACCGTCCAGGGCTGGTTGACGTACATGGTCGGGTACGGCCCGCGCAGGTACGGGGCGACGCCCGGGTAGGTCTCCAGGAAGTCCAGCCCGGCCAGGTCGGCCCCGGTGTACAGCGGCTTGACGGCGATGCCCTCGGGGGTGTCCCAGAGCAGCTCGTCGACGTCCTTGCCGGTGGACCGGCGCCAGGCGGCCCGCCACTGGTCGTCCGTGACGCCGGCGGCGCCGCCGTCCAGCCCGATTCCGGTGAAGTCGGGGATCATCGAGCGGCTCCGATCTGGTCCAGCAGGGAGGTCAGGACGGCGACCGCGTCGCCGCCCGCGAAGATGAACTCGTCGACTCCGGCGGGGAGTTCGCCGAGCCGGCCGGCCAGCAGCACCCGTTCGGCGCCGGCCGCCCGGAGGGCTTCGGCGACCGGCGCGGCGTGCTCGGCGTACAGCGCGTCGCTGGAGCAGAGGCAGGCGACGGTCGCGCCGGAGGCCCGGAAGGCCTCGGCGAAGGCCGCCGGGTCGACGCCCTCGGCCGCGACCGTCGCGATGCCGCCGGCCTGGAACAGGTTGGCGGCGAAGGTGGTGCGCGCGGTGTGCGCGGAGGCGGTGCCGATCGAGGCGAGGAAGAGGGCCGGGCGGGCGCCGTGCGCGGCGAGGTGGGCGTCCGAGCGGTCCCGCAGCGCCTCGTACGCCTCGGCGCGGCGGACCCGCGGCAGCCCGCCGCCGGGTGCGGCCGGGGCCGGTTCGCGGACCAGCGGCTGCTCGTCCAGGTGCGGGAACTCGCTGACGCCGGTGACGGGTTCCCGCCGCTTGGCGAGCCTCACCGAGCGCTCGGCCCAGGTCGCGGCGATCCGCTCCCCGACCAGCCCGGCGCAGAGCGCGGCGCGCAGGCCGCCGGCCCGCTCGATCTCCTGGAACCAGTCCCAGGCGGCGCGGGCCAGCTCCTCGCCCAGCTGCTCGACGTACCAGGAGCCGCCGGCCGGGTCGACCACCCGGGCCAGGTGGGACTCCTCCAGCAGGATCGCCTGGGTGTTGCGGGCGATCCGGCGGGCGAAGGCGTCCGGCAGGCCGAGGGCGCTGTCGAAGGGCAGCACGGTGACGGAGTCGGCGCCGCCGACGCCCGCGGCCAGGCAGGCGACGGTGGTGCGCAGCATGTTCACCCACGGGTCGCGGGCGGTCATCATCACCCGGGAGGTGACGGCGTGCTGGCGCTGCGCCGAGGCGGCGGCCCCGGCGCCGGAGACCTCGGCGACCCGGGCCCAGAGGCGGCGCGCGGCACGGAACTTGGCGATGGTGAGGAACTGGTCGGCGTCCGCGGCGTACCGGAACTCCAGCTGGCCGAGCGCCTCGTCCACCGAGAGCCCGGCGGCGGTCAGCGCGCGCAGGTAGGCGACGCCGGCGGCCAGCGAGCAGCCCAGCTCCTGGGCGGGGGAGGCGCCCGCCTCGTGGTACGGCAGGGCGTCCACCGTGAGCGCCCGCAGGCCCGGGTACCCGGCGGCGCAGCGGGCGGCCAGCGCGGTGGCCTCGGCGAGCAGTGCCTCGGTGCGGCCGTTCTCGCCGGTCCGGGCCTGGAGGCCGAGCGGGTCGGCGCCGAGGTTGCCGGCGGCGGCGCCGGGGGAGACCTCGCGCTCCTCGTACAGCGTGAACAACTGCTCGGCGGCGGCGGTGAATTCGGGTCCGGCGTCGAGCGCCACGGCGGCCAGGTCCAGGTACACCCCGGCCAGCGCCTCGGGCAGGGCGGCCACCGGGAGGCCCGCACCGCCCAGCTCCAGCCAGAGCGAGCTCACGCCGTGCTCCAGGTCGGCCAGCACGGCCTCGTTGGTGCGGCGGCGGTCCGGGTCGGCGTGCCGCTGGCGGACGTCCCACCCGGCCACGGCGGAGCCCTGCGGGCGGCCGCCGCGCACGAAGGGCGGGAAGCCCGGGTAGCCCGGGTCGGCGGCGGTGTCCTCGGCGGTGTACAGCGGGCGGGCGCTCAGCCCGTCCTGGAGCCGGGTGGTGAGCGCCTGCTCGGCGGCGGGGCCGTCCTCGGGCTGGGCACCGGACTTGCGCAGCACGCCCTGGACGAGCTGCTGCCACTGCTCACGGTGCGCGGCCGGGAACTCGGCGGCGAGGGGGAGACCTTCGGGCGGGACCTTCATGTGCGCAGGTTAGCGCCCGTTCGCAGGGCCGCAGGAGGGGGATTCCGTGTGACCTTTCCCTCGATCCGGGCTGATGTCGAGCACTCCGCGGGGCGGGGAGTGCCACCGGGTGCCGGGGTGGCCGGCACGGGGTGCCGGAGGGGTGCCGTGACGGGGTGCCGGAGGGGGTGCCGTGACGGGTGGTCGGAGGCGCGGGGCGCGGTGGTCGCGGCCGCCGGCGGCGGCGGGCGGTGTCCGAGGTCAACCCCGATGGCACGGAACGCGATCGATGTCCCGTCATGCCGTCAAAACGTCATGATCAGGGGGATTGCGGAACCCGGCCCCTCATCTATTAAGTTACTTCGAAGAAGGTGGGCGGGGCAGCACCCCCCCGTTGCTCGCCCTGCCCGCCTTCGCCGTCCCCGGCCCCCGGTCGAGCCGTCCCCCGACGCCGTCCGGTACCGCGTCCCCAGATTCCCCCGAAGGAGAGCGACCGCCATGGGAAAGCGTCGCAAGCCGAGCCCCCCGAGCCGGGCCCGTATGGCGGTCCTCACCACGGCCATGGCAGCCGGCGGCGCGGTCCTCGCCTCCGGTACCGCCCACGCCGAGCCCTCCCCGAGCCTCGCCTCCGTCAAGGAGCAGGTCGACCAGCTCAACGAGGAGGCCGAGCAGGCGATCGAGAAGCACAACGGCTTCCAGGCGAAGCAGCAGAAGCTGCAGGGCGAGGCCAACCAGATCCAGGAGAAGGTCGCGCGCGGCCAGGAGGCGATGAACGAGCTGCGGACCCGGCTCGGCGCCGTCGCCGCCGACCAGTACCGCACCAACGGCATAGACCCGTCGGTCCAGCTGATGCTCGACTCCGACCCGTCCGCCTACCTGGAGCGCGCCGCGGTGCAGAACCAGGTCTCCGACTCCCAGGCGAACCTGCTCAAGCAGGCCCAGGACGAGCAGCGCAAGCTCGACCAGGACCGCGCCGAGGCCACCGCCACCCTGGCCGCGCTCGACTCGGTGGGCACCCAGCTGGCGGAGCAGAAGAAGGACATCCAGACCAAGCTGGCCCAGGCCCAGGAGATGCTGAACAAGCTCAGCGCCGAGGACCGGGCCAAGATCAACGCCCAGCAGAGCGCCGAGAAGGCCAAGGCCGAGGCCCAGCAGGCCGCCGCCGCGGCCGCCAAGGACCGCGCCTCCCGCTCCGCCGACCGCCCGGACATGAACGCCCCCGTGCCCTCGGCCGGCGGCCGGGCCGGCACCATCATCGCGTTCGCCCAGGCCCAGCTCGGCAAGCCGTACGGCTGGGGCAAGAACGGCCCCGCCAGCTTCGACTGCTCCGGCCTCACCAGCCAGGCCTACCGCGCGGCGGGCGTCACCATCTCCCGGACGTCCGAGGAGCAGTGGAAGGACGGCCCGCACATCGACCGCGCCAACCTCCAGCCCGGTGACCTGGTCTTCTTCTACAACGACCTGCACCACGTCGGGCTGTACATCGGCGACGGCAAGATGATCCACGCCCCGCGCACGGGCAAGAACATCGAGGTCCTGCCGATCTCCGCGATGCCCTACATGGGCGCCGTCCGCCCGGCCTGACCGCGCGCCCGGACCGGCCCGCTGCCGCTTCGGCCCGCTGCCGCTTCGGCCCGCTCCCGCTTCGGCGGGGGCGGGCCGCGGTCGTTCCCGGGCCGCGGTCGTTCCGGGGCCGCGGTCGTTCCGGGCCTGCCGTCGTTCCGGGACCGCGGCGCGACGGGCGGGCCGTCAGAGCGCGGCGAGCCGCCGCAGCAGGTGCGCCGGGTCGGTGAGGCCGCAGGCCCGGCGGACGGCGGCGTCGTGGGCGGCGGCGAGGGCGTCCAGGCGGGTCAGCCGGGTGCGGCCCTGGCGGGAGAGGTGGGCGGTGATCCGGCGGCGGTCCTGGTCGTCCTGGCGCCGGTAGACCCAGCCGGAGTCGGCCAGCGAGTCCACCAGCCGGCTCAGGCTCGCCTGCGGGATCAGCAGGGCCTGGGCCAGCTCGCCCATCGGGTGCCCCCGGCCGTCCGCGAGGACGCGCAGCAGCCGCCACTGGTCGACGGTGCAGTCCTCCTCGGCCAGGGCGGCGGCGAGGCCGCCGGAGATCCTGCGGTGGGCCAGCGTGACCAGCTCGACCAGCAGCGGCTCCGGAGCGGCCGGACGGTCGGCCGGGTCTCTGGCGGGCCGGTCCGCGGCCCGGCCGGCGGGATCGCCGGGACGGCCGTCGACCCCCGGTGCGGCACCAGCTGCGGTCATCGGTCGCTCCCCTTCCGGCCTTCCCCGATATCGGCGGTACGACGATACTCGCACCGTGAGCGTCGAGGTCAGGTTGATCGATCCGCTCGACGCGCTGCACTCGGCCCGGGAGGAAGCGGCGTTTCGGGTGGGCCTCGTCGTGCCGCAGTCCGGCCCGCTCGGGCTCACCGGCCCGTCCGCGCTGGACGGCGCGCTGCTCGCCGCGCACGAGGTCAACGCGGGCGGCGGGGTCCTCGGCCGCCCGCTGGAGCTGGTGCTGGTGGACGGCGGCGGCGCGCCGGGCCCGGTCGCCGGGGAGGTGCGGCGGCTGCTGGACGCCGGGGCGCTGGACGCGCTCGCCGGGTGCCACACCAGCGATGTGCACCGGGCGGTGGAGGCCGTCGCCGCGGGCCGCGTCGCGTACGTCTTCACCCCGCCGCACGAGGGCGGTCCCCGGCTGCCCGGCGTGCTCTGCACCGGCATCGACCCGTCCCGCCAACTCGGTGGGGCGGTACGGGAACTGACGAATCGTCACCGCATCCGCCGATGGGCTCTGGTCGGCAACGACTACATCTGGCCGCGCTCCGTCCACCGGGCCGCCGAGGAGCTCGCGGCGCGGGCCGGCGCCCGGGTGGTGCTGGAGCGGAGGGTCCCGTTCGGGGCGGTCGAGGAGGCGCTCGAACCGCTGCTGGACGCGCTGCGCGCCGCCCGCGCGGACGCCCTGCTGCTCAGCCTGATCGGGCGCGACCTGGTGCACTTCAACCGGGCGCTGCGGCGCAGCGGACTGGACCGCACGCTGGTGCGGCTCTCCGGCGCGCTGGAGGAGAACGGCCTGCTCGCGCTCGGCGGCGACGACACCGGGACGCTGTACGCCGCGATGCCCTCCTTCGCGACGCTGGCCGAGGAGGGCCGGCAGCGCCTCGCCGAGCGGCACCGGGCGCTGTGCGGCCCGTGGGCGCCGGTCCTGGACGCCTACGCGGTGGGCCTGTACGAGGGCCTGCGCCTGCTCGCCGACCTGGCGGCCCGGCGGGCCCTGGCCCCGGACGGCCTGCTGGCGGCCGCCGGGCGGCTGCGGCACCGCGAGGGCACGGGCCGGGCGCCGATCCACCTGGCCCGGGCCGAGGGCCTCGGCTTCGCCGTGCTGCCGTAGGCCCGGGCTGCCGTAGGCCCGTCCCGCGGAAGGCCCGTCCCGCCGTGGCCCCGTCCCGCCGTAGCCCCGTTCTCGCCCACCGGAATGTCCGGACGAAACCCTTCCATCTGGAAATAGTTGCCTCTACAGTCTCCCCACACACCCGCAGGGTCGTCACGGAGAGAGAGCACCATGGCCGACACACCCGCGCCCCAAGGCATCGAGAGCTACGGCTACCAGCAGGAACTGCGCCGCTCGCTCGGCTTCACCGACCTGCTCGTCTACGGGCTGGTGTTCATGGTGCCGATCGCACCGTTCGGCATCTTCGGCGGCGTCTTCCAGGGCTCCGGCGGCATGGTCGCCCTGGCCTACCTCCTCGGCATGGTGGCGATGATGTTCACCGCGCTGTCCTACGCCCAGATGTCCCGCGCCTTCCCGATGGCCGGCTCGGTCTACACCTACGCGGGCCGCGGCATCGCCGCCCCGGTGGGCTTCCTGTCCGGCTGGATGATCCTGCTCGACTACGTGCTGGTGCCCGGACTGCTCTACCTGATCGCCGGCGTGGCGATGAACTCGCTGGTGCCGTCCGTCCCGGTCTGGCTCTGGCTGATCGGCTTCGTGCTGCTCAACACCGTGGTCAACTACCTCGGCATCGAGACCACCAACCGGGTCAACAAGGCGATGCTGATCGGCGAACTCGTCGTGCTGGCCGTGTTCGTGGTGATCGGCGTCATCGCCCTGGCCGACGGCAAGGGCCGCGGCTTCGACTTCACCCCGCTGTACAACCCGCACACCTTCTCGTGGAGCCTGGCCTTCGGGGCGGTCTCGATCGCGGTGCTGAGCTTCCTGGGCTTCGACGGCATCTCCACCCTCTCGGAGGAGAACCGGGACTCCACCAAGGCCATCGGCCGCTCGATGGTCGCCGCGCTGCTGCTCGCGGGCACCCTGTTCGTCGTGCAGACCTGGGTCGCCTCGCTGCTGGTCGCCGACCCCGACGCGCTGATCCGGGACGGCGACCCGAACGGCACCGCCTTCTACGACGCGGCCCGCACCGCCGCCGGCGGCTGGCTCGCCACCCTGACCGCCGCCTCCACCGCCGTGGCCTGGGGCTTCGCCAACTCGCTGGTCGCCCAGGCGGCCACCTCCCGGCTGCTGTACGCGATGGCCCGGGACCGCCAACTGCCCTCCTTCCTGGCCCGGATCCACCCCACCCGCCGGGTGCCGGTCAACGCGACCCTGCTGACCGCCGGGGTCTCGCTGGTGCTCGGCCTCTACACGGCGTCCCGCGACGACGGCATCACCCTGCTGAGCACCCTGGTCAACTTCGGTGCGCTGACCACCTTCCTGGTCCTGCACGTCGCCGTGGTCGTCCACTACCTGATCCGCCGGCGCAGCAGGGACTACTGGCGGCACCTGATCGCCCCGGTGCTCGGCTTCGCGATCCTGGGGTACGTGGTGGTCAACGCCGACATCGCGGCCCAGCGGCTCGGCTTCGTCTGGCTGCTCGTCGGCGGAATCGTGCTCGCCGGGCTGATGGCGACCGGGCGCAAGCCCCGACTGGCCGTCGCCGAGGACGGGTCCGCCACAGAGGACGGGTCCGCCGCCGAGGCCGCCACGAAGGCCGCCACCACGACCAAGGAGAACCAGCAGTGAGCCTGCCCGAGACCGTCCAGCTGTTCCCCGCCCCGGAGGACTACGCCTACACCTTCGGCGGCCGCGCCCCGCTGGTCACCGTCCGCCCCGGCACCGTCGTCGAGCTGACCACCGAGGACTGCTTCGGCGGCAAGGTGCGCGGCACCGGTGACCTGCCGAGCCAGGTGCGCGTCTTCCCCTACCTCAACCCGGTCACCGGCCCGATCGCGGTGGCGGGCGCCGAGCCCGGGGACGTCCTCGCGGTGCACTTCGTGGAGATCACCCCGGCCCGGGACCACGGCATCTCCAGCACCTTCCCGCACTTCGGCGCGCTGACCGCGACCCACAGCACCGCGATGCTGCACCCGGCGCTGGAGGAGCGGGTCTGGGTCTACGACCTGGACGTCAAGGCGGGGCTCTGCCGGTTCCGGGCCCGCACCGGCGAGTTCACGGTGGACCTGCCGCTCGACCCGATGCACGGCACGGTCGGCGTCGCCCCGGCGGCCGGCGAGGTGCTGGCCTCGATCACCCCGGGCGCGCACGGCGGGAACATGGACACCCCGGAGCTGCGGGCCGGCACCACCGCCTACTTCCGGGTCAACGTGGAGGGCGGCCTGCTCGCCGTCGGCGACGGCCACGCCCGCCAGGGCGAGGGCGAGGTGTGCGGTACGGCGGTGGAGGCGGCGATGCGCACCACCGTGATCGTCGACCTGGTCAAGGGCGGCGGCCCGGCCTGGCCCCGGCTGGAGAGCGACGACTTCCTGATCAGCACCGGCTCGGCCCGGCCGCTGGAGGACGCGTTCCGGATCAGCCAGCACGACCTGGTCGGCTGGACCGGCGAACTGCTCGGCCTGGACCAGCTCGACGCCTACCAGCTGGTCAGCCAGGCCGGGCTGGCGCCGGCGGCGAACGTCTGCGACACCAACTACACGATGGTCGCCAAGCTGCCGAAGAACCTGCTCGGCCGGGCCCGCGCCTACGACGGGCTGCACGACCGGCTGCGCGCGGCCGCGGCGGCGTACCTGCGGCACCGGTAGGCGGCGCCGGGCCGGGCACGCGGGGTCGGGGCACACGGGTCGGGCACGCGAGCCGGGCACGCGGGCCGGGCACGCGGGTTCAAACACGCAGGTTCGAACGCCCAGGTTCAAACGCGCAGGTCAAGGTCCCGGCAAATCTCCACCGGCCCCCACCCCGGGCCCGTCGCCCCGGTCACCACCGGTCGCCGGCGGGCCCGCGGGGTGCGGCCCCGGCGCCCCGGGACCGCAGCCGTTCGAGGGCGCTGAGCAGGGCCGACGCCTCGTCCCCGCTGATCCGGTCGACGAAGCGGAGCAGCGCGCCCGCCCGGTCGGGGCTGGTCTCCAGCGCCTGGTGCATCAGCCGCGCGGTGTACTCCTCGCGGGTGCAGGTCGGCTCGTACACCCAGGCGCGGCCGACCTTGTCACGGCGCAGCCAGCCCTTGGTGTGCAGGATGTCCGCGACCGTGGTGACGGTGGTGTACGCGACCGCCCGGTCCCGCTGGAGGTCGTCCACCACCTCGCGCACCGTGGCGGGCCGGGCCCAGGACCAGAACCGGTCCATGATCGCGGCCTCCAGGTCGCCGAACCCCCGTAGCACCGCCCTCTTCTCCCTCGCCGAGCCGACCACCGGCGCCCTTCGCCCGTCGGAACGCGGCCCATGGTACGGCGAGCGCCGGGCGCCCGCCCCGGGGTGAAGGGGGTGGACGCCCGGCGTGTTCCGGGTGGTGCCCGGGTCGTGCCCAAGCGGTGTCATCCGGTGGTCGGTGCGTGTTCAAGGCGTGTCCGGAGCCGGTTCCACCGGCTTGTCCGAACCCGCCGAGAGCACGGGGAACCGGCCGCCCTCAGGACAGCCGCCGCCCGAGCGGGATGCGGGACCGGGTGAACAGCGCCGCGAGCAGCCCCGCGACGACCGGCAGCACCAGCACGATCAGCAGCAGCTCGACCCAGGGCGCGGTGATCAGCGCCGGCTTCGCCCCGAACCCACTGGCCCGGGACTTCAGCAGCCCCACCGCCGGCACGAACCCGTTCACCGCCCCGAGCAGCGCGCCCAGCAGGGCGATCAGCGTGCACTGGAGGCCCGCCATGCTCCGCCGGATCCGCGGCGGCGCGCCGACCGCGGCCAGGGTGGCCTGGTCCTGCCGGGAGTCGGCGGCCGCCAGACCGGTGGCGATCCCGGCCGCGCCGAGCACGACCAGCGCGGCGAAGCCGGTGAGGGCGAGGGTGAGCGCGTCGCTCTTCGGCTGGTACCCGCGCTCCACCTGCAGCCGGGCGAAGCGGTCCAGCTGGACGGCGGCCGCCTCGGCGCGCTGCTGCGCCTTGCGGTCGGGCGGGGTGGCGGGCAGCCAGACCGAGCCGGCCGGCTGGACGGAGAGCCCGAGCCGGGGCAGGGCGGAGGGCAGCACCAGTCCCTGGGCGAACTTGGCGGCGGCCGGGTCGTCCACCAGCACCACGTCGACCGGGACCTCCTGCAGGTCGGGCTTGGGCACCTCGCCCGGCTGCACCGGGGCGCCGCCGCCGCGCAGCAGCAGCACGGCCCTGCCGTCGGCGCCCACCACCGTCCGGTCGAAGACCAGCAGCTTCCCGGCGGCGAGCGCCTCCTCGGCGGCCTTGTCGTGGACGGCGAACAGGTTGTGCAGCACGTTCACGTCGCCGGTGGCCAGGTGCGGCGGGGCGACCAGGCCGCGCCGCAGCTCCGGGCCCTTGAGCTGGACGACGCTGAGGCAGTTGTCGCAGAAGCGGTACACCACCTGGCCGAGGTCGCCGCGCGGGCCGAGCCCGGTCAACTGCTTCTCCAGCTCGGCGCGTTCCTCGGCGAGCCGGGGGCCTTCCTGGTGGCTGACGAGCTGGACGGCGCCGTACGGGGCCTGCGGCTCGTAGTCGCGCCGGTTCTCGGCGTCGGTGCTGGTGGTGTAGACCCCGATGGCGACGGCACCGGCCACTGCGGCCATCACCGCGGCGACCGCCGGAGCGGTGCGCGAGCGGTGCCGGGCGGAGTCGCGCAGCGCGAGCCGGGGCCCGAGCGGCAGCCGGCCGGCGGCCCGGCCGATCAGGGCGACCAGCATCGGGGTGCAGAGCAGCAGGCCGAGTTCGGCGGTCACCGAGCCGCCGAGCACGGTCAGCACCCGGGTGCCGTACCCGCCCACGCCCTGGTCCTCGCGCGGGACGGCGCTCGCGCCGTACACCGCGAGCACGGCGCCTAGGACGACCAGCGCCACACCGGCGACGGTGACCCAGCGGCTGGGCCCGCGGACGGTGTCCCGGCCGGTGAGCCCGGCGGTGACGCTGCGCCGGGCGGCCTGCAGGGCGGGCAGCGCGGCCGCGAGCAGCGCGGTGAACAGGCCGATCCCGGCGATCGCGAGCAGGTCCAGCGGGGGCACCGCGAGGTGCCCGAAGCGCACGCCGCCGATCTGCTCGATCCACGGCCGCAGCACGGTGACCGCCGCGGTGCCGAGCACCACGCCGGCCAGCGCCCCGGTCGCGCCGAGCACCAGCCCGCCGCCGAGCACCACCGCACCGACGTGGGCCCGGCTGCCGCCGGCCGCGCCGAGCAGGGCGAGCTGGCGGCGCGAGCGCCTGGCGCCGACCGCGAAGGCCGGCCCGGCGAGCAGCGCGACCTCCAGCAGCGCCATGCCGGTCACGGTGGCGACGACGATCCTGGTGTTCCGGGCGGGCGCCGGGTCGCTGTAGCGGTACGCGTCGCGGTAGTAGGGGACGGCCCGCTCCGGCGGCGGGGCGACCGCCACCGAACGCGCGGTCAGCGTGTAGCCGTGCGCGTTGAACCGCTGGACCGCGGCCCAGTCGAGGGCGGCCCCGGACGGCAGCCGGACCAGCCACCCGGACCGGGTGGCCGCGGGCTTCTCCGCGGCGGGCCCGCCGGCGGCCAGCGCGATGCTCAGCGGGTCGATCAACTCGCCCGGGCGGGCGACGAGTTCGACCCGGCCCAGCTCGCCCGGGTGCTCCACCACGCCGGTGATGGTGTAGCTGGTGCCCTCCAGGCCCTGGAGGGTGGTGGTGGCGCCGGTCCTGAGCCCGGAGCGGTCCAGGAACGCCCGGGTGACGGCCACTTCGCGCGGGGCGCCCGGCGCGCGGCCCTCGACCAGGTCGAGCCGGCCGCGCCAGACCGGATCGCCCAGGTCGGCCTCGGTGGTGAGGACGCGGACCAGGCCCTCGGGCGAGGTCGCGCCGGCCTCCGGCCCGGGCCGGGCCGTGGTGAGCGTGCTGCCGGGCGGCAGCAGCGAGCCGATCAGGGCGACCGGGTCGGTGCTCGCGCCCTTCAGCTGCTCGGCCGTCGGCTGGTCCCCCGGGCGGGGCGGGACGGAGAAGGCGCCGTCCTCGGCGATCGGGGCCTGCTCGACCGGGTGGCCCGGGTCGAGCGAGGTGACCAGGGCGTCCGCACCGCCCACCACCCGCTCCACCCGTTCGGCCGGGCTCAGCTGCCCGCTGCGGTGGACCACGTCGGCGAGGGCGCGGTGACCGTGCTGCCGGCCGCCGCGCTCGGCGCGGTGCTCGCCCTGGTGCTGCTGCCCACCCCTCGCTGGGGCCTCGCGGTCACGGCGGGCCTGGTCGCGACCCTGCTCGCGCTGCTCGCCTTCCCCGCCCGCGCCGCCCTGCTCCGGGACCGCCCCCGGCTGGCCGGCGGCTGGCGCCGGGTGATCGGCGAACTCGCGCTGCTGGCCGTCACCGCCGTGGCGGTGGCCGAGGTCCGCCGGCGCGGCGTCGGCCACCCCGACCGGGGAACGGACCCGCTGCTGGTGGCCGCCCCGCTGCTGCTCGCCGTCGTCGGCGGGCTGCTGCTGGCGCGGATCGAACCGGTGCTGCTCGGCCGGCTGGCCGCGCTCGCCGGCCGCGGCCGCGGACTGGTCGGCTTCCTCGGCCTGGCCCGCTCCTCCCGCGACGGCTCCGGCCGCCGCCGGCCCTCGGTGCTGCCGCTGCTCGCCCTGCTGATCGCCGTCACCGCGACCGGCTTCGGCGCCACCCTGCTCGACTCGGTGGACCGCGGCCGGCTGGCCGCCGCGCGGGTCGCGACCGGCGGCGACATCGCCGTCTCCGTCCCGGCCTACGCGACCCTGCCGGAACCGTTCCTCAAGGCCGCCGGCGACCTCCCCGGCGCCCGGGGCGCGACCGCGGTCCGGGTGGACCCGCGGGCCCTGTTCGTCGGCGCCGCCCCGAACAGCTACACCAAGGTGACCCTGGTGGTCGCCGAGCCGACGGCGTACGCCGAGATCGCCCGCACCCTCGGGGCCGGCGAGTTCGACCCGGCGAAGCTGGCCGGCGCGCCCGGCGGCCCGGACACCCCGGTGCCCGCGCTGTTCAGCCGCGCCCTGGCCGACCGCCTCTCCGCCGGCCCACCGACGGTGCACCTGTCCACCGCGAGCGACCTGCGCACCACCGTCGCCGGGATCGTCACCGCGACCCCGGCGCTGCCGGAGCCGGAACTGCCGTTCGTCGTGGTGCCCAGCGGCCCCGCGGTGGAACGCCTGCCGGAGCTCGGCCGGTGGAACGCGTGGCTGGCCGTCGGCGACGGCCTCGACCCGGGGCGGGTCCGGTCGCTCCTCCGGGAGCGGGGCCTGGAGGAGCCGACCGGCCTCGCCAAGGTGATCGCGGACGAGGCCGCGGCGGCCGGCAAGGGCAGCCACGGACTGCCGCCCGGCTACGCGGTGGGCAGCAGCCGCGAGTACGCCGCGCAGCTCGCCGACGACCCGCTGCAGCAGGCCGCCGGACGGCTGTTCTGGTACGCCGCCCCCGCCACGGCCGGATTCGCCGTCCTCGCGGTCCTGCTGACGCTGCTGCGCGCGGCGCCCGACCGTACGGCCGTCCTGGCCCGGCTGCGCACCATGGGCCTGCGGCCCCGGCAGGGGCTGGCGCTGATCGTCGCCGAGGCGCTGCCGCGGACCCTGGTGGCGGCCGCGGGCGGCGGCCTGGTCGCGACGGCGGCGGCCGTCCTGCTCGGGCCGGCCTTCGACGTCTCCACGCTGGTCGGCGCCGAGGTCGGCGGGGCCCTGGGCCCGGCGGTACTGCCGGTGCTGCTGCCCACGGCGGGGCTGGCGCTGGTGGCCTGCCTCGGGGTGGTGCTGGAGACGCTGGTCGCCGGGCGGCGGCAGATCGCCACCGAACTGCGCGCCGGGGAGTCCTGACGGGGGTACGGAGGCGTCCCGGCGGGGCGCGGACACGACGGGGCGCGGAAACGGCGGGGCGCGGACACGACGGGGCGGCCCGGTCGTGGTGACCGGGCCCCCCCCCCCCCCTTTGCGCGACGGGTCTGACGGCGGGGGGCGCGGGGGGCGCGGTCAGCGC
>NZ_JBEXJK010000125.1:0-20076 GCF_040609095.1 Kitasatospora sp. NPDC004799 | reverse complement strand
GGAGCCCCCCGTGAACCCTCCGCACCCGCCGAACCGCCGGCGCCCGCTGCGCCGCGCGACGGCGTCGACCGCCGCACTCCTCGCCGCCGTCACCTCGTTCGGACTGGCCGGCGCCACCACCGCCGCCGCGGCCCCGCTGCCGGCGCCCCCGACCGCCACCTGCACCCCCGGCGTGGACACCGAGTGGACCGAGGTCCTCAGCACCAAGGTCGAACCCGTCGTCACCGACTTCCTCGCGGTGAACGTCGCCGACGGCACCACCGGCCAGCGCACCGAGACCCTGACCCGGGTCGACTCCGTCACCACCACCGTCAACAACAGCACCACGATCGGGGCCTCCGCCGGCTTCCTGTTCTTCAAGGTGTCGGCCAAGGTCGGCTTCGACGTCCAGAAGACGACCTCCTCCACCACCACGAGCACCGTCTCCACCACCTGGTACCTCAACAAGCCCGGCTACTACGGCCTCTACCGCGGCACCCGCAAGGTCACCGGCGAATGGGTGCAGTACACCTGCGCCCGCGCCGGCACCACCGGCTTCTGGGTCAACACCAGCCCCGGCGGCAAGGGCAGCTACACCACCTACGACGTCCCCGAACTGGGTACCGTCTCCTGCGCCGCCACGGAGCCGGCCGGCACCGTGCGCGGGGCCGCCCGCCAGCGGCTGTCCTGCTGACCGGCCGCGCCCGCCGCCCCCGACCACCCCGCCGCGAAAGCGAGTTCACGATGCCCACGCCCCCCAGCCGCGGACCACGGCGCCCCGCGACGCGCCGTCCCGGACCGCTGCGCCGCCTGACCGCGCTCGCCACCACCGCGGTGGCCGGCGCCCTGCTGCTCACCACGGCCCCGGCCGCCTCGGCCGCACCCGCCTCGGCCTCGGCCCCGGCCCCGGCCCCGGCCCCGCTCGCGGACCGGGGGAGCGACTTCGCCTGCGACCCGGGCTACTACCGCATCAAGGCCGCCGGCGGCACCAACCTGTACCTGACCGTCGCGCTGTCCTCCTGGAACCACGGCTCGGTCATCCAGTACCAGTGGGAGGACCAGGACAACCAGAAGTGGCAGGTCTGCCGCAAGCGCCAGGCGGACGGCAGCGAGCGGGTGGTCTTCCGGGACGGCTGGCGCCACTGGTGCATGGCCGTCGACCGCGGGTTCAGCGACCCGGGGGCCTGGATCCTCACCGTCGGCTGCGACGACGACTACGTGCCGGACCACCAGCAGTTCTCCATGCTGAAGGTGTCCGGCACCGACCTCTTCGCCCTGCGGATCCAGAGCACGCAGCTGTGGTTCTCCGCGCAGTACAACAGCAACAACGGGAGCCAGATCCTGCAGGGCAGCGCCCCCGACCTGTTCTCCCTGGAACTGGCCTGACGGCGCCGCACCCCGCGCCGGCGGCGGGACGGCCCGCCCGTCCCGCCGCCCGCTCCACCCGGCCACCTCGGGCTATCAGCCCCGCAGGGCGAACTCCGCGCGTTCGCGCCACGTGGTGCCGTCGTACACCAGCAGGTGGACGGAGACGACGCGGGCCGTGACCGGCAGCCGACCCGAGAGGTCCGCCTCGATCTCGTCGAACACGCCCGGCTCCTGGCTGTACGCCACCGTCAGGTGCGGCACGACGTCGGCGAACCGGCCCTGGAACGGCGGCGCTTCCGGCCACCGGTCGGCCACCGCCGAGGTGAGCGCCCGCAGCCGGTCCTCCTGCGCCGGGGCGAGGTAGAGCACGCCGGGAAAGCGGCCGCAGCCCGGGAACCCGACGTCGAAGGCCCGGTGGGCACCGAAGAGCGCACCGAGTTCACCGAGGACCCGGTCACCGATGCGGTCGTGACGCAGGAAGGGATAGAGCACGGTCACGTGCGCCGGAATCCCGACGGCCACCGAGGAGTCGAACCGCTCACGCCACCGGCCCACGACCGGCTCCGCCTCGGGCACCTTGACGATCAGCGCCGTCTCGCCCGCCCGATACCCGCCCGCACCGTCCCCCGCCATGGGCGACATCATGCCACCCGATCGATCTTCGCTTCGAGTCCACGGCGTCCACGAACCCCACTGCGGTGCAGAACCGGCGAGGCCCGGTCCTGCGGGCCCGGCCCCGTTCTGCCGGCCGGGGTCGGGTCGGGTCGGGTCGGGGGTCCGGGTCACCCGAGGACGAAGGGCACCCGCTCCCCGAGCGCCCCCAGCGCGGCCCGCTCGGCCGGCGTCGCGGTCCGCCGGCCGGTGCCGACCAGCAGGGCGTCCGCGTCGGGCAGGGCGGCGGGGAACGGGGCCCGGGCGATCCGCTCCAGCAGCCGCCGCGCCGCGGCCAGCCCCTCGGCGGGCGGGCCGGGCACGTGCGGCAGGTGGGCGACCAGGTCCAGGTGGTGCAGCGTCCACTCCAGCACGTACGCGTCCAGGTAGTCGGCGGCGGTCAGCACCTGCCCCTGGGTGGCCACCCGCAGGCACGGGTCGGCGAGGCCGGCGGCCCGGCCGGCCGCGGAGCCGACGTCGTCCAGGTGGAAGCGCAGCAGCGCCGGGTCCCCGTACGCGGCGGCCAGCCGTACCGTCAGTGCGGCCAGCGGGTCCTGCCCGTCCGGGGGCTCCCGGTGGACCTCCCAGTACGACGCCGCGTCGCGGGTCGGCTCCGCCGGGGACGGGGTCACCAGCGTGATCAGCACGTCCTGGGCGTCGATCACCAGATGGCACACCAGGTCCCGCACCAGCCAGCCCGCACACCCGGACGGCGCCGCGAAGTCCTCCTCCGCGAGCCCGTCCACCGCCGCCCGCAACGCCGCCCACGACCGCCCGAAGAGCCCCACCCCCGCAAGCTACCACCGCCGCCGGCAACCGCCGTTCGCCGCACAGGAAGTCGACCGGGCCGACTTCCTGTACGGGTGAGGCCTTTTCGTGGCGGGTGTGGCACCCGAAGTCGGCCAGGCCGACTTCCTGCGCCGGGCGGCCGCCGAGGGCCGGCGTGGACGCGGGCTCTCCTTGTGGGCCGCGGGGGCAGCGGTCAGCCCGACGTGGTCGGGGTGCCGGGGCGGTGGTCCTGTTGGGCGGTGTCCGCCGCCCACGGCAGGAACCGCGGCACGGGTATCGCAGGCGAGGCGTCGGAGTCGGGGCGCAGCGCCGCGGCGGGGAGGAACGTGACGCGGCAGCGGCGGCACAGCCAGGTCGCCCGCCACACCTGGTGGAGCTGCTGCCACTGGTCGTAGGTCCGCGGCCACCGGTCCGCCGTGGCACTCCGGCGGCTCCGGTGGCGGGCGTGGACGGCGAGCCCGATGCCCAGCAGGATCGCGGAGAGGACGAACGAGCCGTAGTCGTAGCCGAGTCGGTACGCGGTGTCGGTGATGCGGCCGTCGTCGTCGGAGTTCAGCGAGCCCAGCCCCAGCACGCCGAAGAGGACGGCCAGGACGAAGAAGGTGATCGCGGCCCCGCTCGCGGTCCTGGGCTCGGGCGGCATCGACAGCAGCTCCCGCGTCGGCGGATCGAGGAGCCTGTCGGCGAAGGTGGGCCCGTCGTCGTCCGGTGACGTCTCCCCGGGCCGTCATCGACCGCCGCCCCGGCGCGGGACGTCGGCCCGTCCGCCGCCCCGCGCGGGGCGGCCGTCGAGGGCGCGGCGCAGGCGGAGGATCTCCGCGTGGGCCTCGGCGAGTTGGCGGCGGACGTCCAGGGGCGGGGGCGGTGCGGCGCCGGTGCGGCGCAGGGCCGCGACCCACTCGGCCTCCTCCGCCGGGCCGACCCCGCAGGCCCGGACGAACTCGACCAGGACGCGCTCGGTGCAGTCCCGCTCGCCCGCCAGCACCCCGTGCAGGGTGCTGCGCGGCAGGTGGCTCACCGCGGCCCGTACCGCGCGCGTCTCCAGTTCGCGCAGGGACGGGCTCCCGGCGCGCAGCCGCAGTCGCCGCATGGCCAGGAGCAGTTCGGAGCGCTCCGTGACGTACCGCAGTGCCCGGCCCGCACCCGGTGCGGCCGGTGGGCCCGGCACGTTCTTGCCCCTGCGCCGCCCGGGACGGTTGGCGTCGGCGCGCAGCCACAGCCGCTCGGCGGTGCGCACCGAGCCGCCGCAGGCCCGGGTGTAGGCCTCGGTGACCGGCCAGGTCGGCACCGTGCGGCCCTCGTCCGCGCGGGAGAGGGTGGCGAGGGAGACGGGCTGGGTGAACCCGGCGGTCTTGTGCGCCATCTGGCTGTAGGTGAGGCCGGAGCGCTCGCGCAGGGCGCGCAGCCACCGCGCGAGCGCCCGGACCTCCTTGTCCCGCTCAGCCAGGGCGCTGTTCAGGCGCCCCACCGGCCGCCGCCTAGCGGGCCCGGTGGACGGTGAGCGCCTCGGCCAGGCGGCGGGCCAGCTCTGTGCCGAGCAGTCCGGCGGTGGCCAGGGTGGCGACGGCGGTGCGGGCGGGGATGCCGGAGGTGGTCAGGACGGTGGTGAGGAGGAGGACGACGACCACGAGGACGGCGGCCGGGGCCGTCACCGGGGCGCCCGGGGCCGTCCGGACCTCCACGCACGCCGCGTACGCGGCCGGGGTGTACTGCTGCTTCACGCGCTCTCCGCTTCGCTGGGTTGCGGTTGTTGCCACTCGACGGGGGTCCTTGGCGCGCCTGCCCGGCCTTCCAGAGCCGGGCGGGCTGGACACCCACGCACAGGGTCGCCGTGGCCCGCGGGAACGGTCCAACGCTTTACGGCACCGTTTCTCGCTTTGTCCCACTCGAATGTGAAACGCCGTCAGGACGAATCCGCAGCTCACAGCCATTGCCCGTCCGCGCCCGCGGGCCCCGGCCGCCCGCCGTGTCCGACCCCGCGCACCCTTGCGGGCTTGCCGCGGGACATCGAAAACGCCATCCTCTGTGGATATCGGCGGGGTGAGCGCCCCGCAGGCCCCGCCCCGGGCCCAGGGCCGGAGGCGCCCGGGACCGGCCCGGTCATCGCTCATGCACGCGGTCTCCCCGGCCGTTGCCACTCGACACCACCCAGGGGATCCGGCCTGCCCTGTTCCAGCAGGGCCGGCCAGGCACGGCCCCGCACCACCGGGGCCGCCCGGCCGCCTGCCGGCCAGTGAGGGACCTGACGTCCCGTGCGCCCGGCCCGGCGCCGGACCCGGCGCCGGGGAACCGCCCTGCGGAACCGGGACTACTGCTCCGCCGTGACCGGCAGGAGGCCGCGCTCGCCGAAGACCTTCTTGGCGACGAAGGTGGCGTTCAGGGCCTTCGGGAAGCCGCAGTAGGCGGCGGAGTGCAGCAGCGCCTCGACGATCTCCTGCGGGGTGAGCCCGACGTTCAGCGCGGCGTTGACGTGGACCTCCAGCTGCGGCTCGCACCCGCCGAGCGCGGTGAGCATGCCCAGGGTGACCAACTGCCGCTCGCGCGGCGCGAGTCCGGGACGGCTGTAGACCTCGCCGAACCCCCACGCGACGATCTGGTGCCCGAGCTCGGGGCTGACGTCGCCCAGCGACTCCACCACCCGTCGCCCGGCCTCGCCGTCGATCCGCTCCAGCACCTCCATCCCGTGCTCGAAGCGCTCCCGGCGGACCTCGGCCTCGTTCGCGGACATGCTCATCTGCGCTGCTCCTCTCCCGTCTCCGGCCGCCGGCCACCGGCGGTTCCGAACCACGGCAGAAACCGTAGGACTTGGAGTGCGCTCCAACTCAAGCCCGCCACGCCGACCCGCCTCCGCAGGAAGATTTGCGGCCAGACCCCCCTGAAATGGGGTCACCCCGCCCTGGCTGGGCCGAAAGATTTCCTGTGACTGCATGTCGGGAGGGGTGGCGGGCTGCGGGGGTAGCGTTGGCCTCTCTTCCGTCGTCGTCATGGAGTCGCCGTGTCCCCGAACGTCTTCCACCCCGGCATCGGACGGCTGCTCCCCGGCCGAGGGCCCGACGGGCTGAGGCTCTGGAGCGTGGCCCAGGCGCCGAGGAGCGCGCTGTACGGTGCCCCCGTCGAGGCGACCATCCTGCTCGAAGGCACCGACGACCTCGACCGGGCCGACCTCGCCCTGGTCGGCGAGGTGCTCGGCGCCATCGACCGCTACCTGGCGGCGGGCCTCCGCTTCGTGCGCGAGGCGCTGGCGGCCGACCCGGCCTTCTTCGGCCTCACCGAGGCGGAGTCGGAGCCCTACCTCGGCCTGCCCGAAACGGACTTCCCCCTGGACTCCCCGCAGCTCAACTTCCACCTCGACGAATGGCACCTGCACTTCGCCCAGGGCCGCCTGCCCATCTGCGACCCGTACGGCCTCGCGGTGGTGTTCGACGGCCAACGGCCGGTGAGGGTGGAGGACTTGAGCGACGCCACCGCCCTCGACGACGCCGCCGCCGATGGCGCCGATGGCGACGACGACCCGGAGCGGCGGGACTCCTGAACCACCCGGCGCCCGCACGGAGCTGGAGCAGGAAGTCGGCGGGGCCGACTTCCTGTGCTGCGCTGTTCCGGCCGCCGGGCACCCCGCTTCGTCGAGGGGACGCGGGTGGGGGAGTAGAAAGTCGGCTGGGTCGACTTTCCGTGTCGTGCTGCGCCAGCCACCTCGCAGCCCGCCCGCCGAGGGTGCGTGAAAAGTCGGCAGAATCGACTTCCTGTGCTGCGCTGCTTCGGCCGCCGGGCACTCCACTCCGCTGGGGTGCGTGGGTGGGCGGAGCAGGAAGTCGGCAGGGCCGACTTCTCGTGCTGCGTCGGTGCGGGCGCTGGCCCGTGGGCCGGGTGGTGGGCCCTGTCGCGGGTGGCGTTGGGGAGGGGCCGCTGCGTCGGTGGATGGGGCGGTCGTGGGGATGGAGCAGGAAGTCGGCGGGTTCGACTTCCTGTGCTGCGCTGCTTCGGCCGCCGGACACTCCGCTCCGCTGGGGTGCGTGGGTGGGCGGAGTGGGAAGTCGGCGGGGCCGACTTCCCACCCCACCCACCGGAGGGTCAGGCGCGGTGGTACGGGAGGGGGGTGGTGACCTCGCCGCCGAGTTCGGCGGCGGCGTGGCGGGCCCAGTAGGGGTTGCGCAGCAGCTCGCGGCCGAGCAGGACGGCGTCGGCGCGGCCGCCGGTGAGGACGGCCTGGGCCTGGGCGGGGTCGGTGATCAGGCCGACGGCGGCCACCGGCAGGTCGGTCCCGCGCCGCACGGCCTCGGCGAAGGGCACCTGGAAGCCGGGCGCGGCCTCGATGAGGGCGTCCGGGACGACGCCGCCGGTGGAGACGTCGAGCAGGTCGACCCCGTGGGCCTGGAGCTCCTTGGCGAGGCGCACGGTGTCCTGCGAGGTCCACCCCTCGCGGCCGTCCCGCGGGTTCTCGGCGATCCAGTCGGTCGCGGAGACGCGGAAGAAGACCGGCAGGTCCTCGGGCCACACCGAGCGGACGGCGTCGACGACCTCCAGCGCGAAGCGGATGCGCCCCTCGAAGGAGCCGCCGTAGCCGTCGGTGCGGTGGTTGGCCGCCGGGGAGAGGAACTGGTGGACCAGGTAGCCGTGGGCGCCGTGCACCTCGGCGACCTGGAAGCCGGCGTCGAGCGCGCGCCGGGCGGCGTCGGCGAACTGCCGCACGATCCCGCCGATCTGCTCCTCGGTCAGCTCGTCCGGCGTGGTGTGGGCGGCGGAGAAGGCCTCGGCGCTGGGGCCGACCGGGGTCCAGCCGTGCTCCTCGTCCGGGGCGACGGGGCGCCCGCGGTCGACCCAGGTGCGCTCGGTGGACGCCTTGCGCCCGGCGTGGGCGAGCTGGATCGCGGGGACGGTGCCCTGGCTCTTCAGGAAGGCGGTGATCCGGCGGAAGGCCGCGGCCTGCTCGTCGTTCCAGATGCCGAGGTCGTACGGGCTGATGCGCCCCTCGGGGCTGACCGCGGTGGCCTCCGTGATGATCAGCCCGGTGCCGCCGGCGGCGCGGGCCGCGAGGTGGGCGAAGTGCCAGTCGGTCGGCACGCCGGCCGCGTCCCCGTTCGGGGCGGCGCTGTACTGGCACATCGCCGGCATCCAGATCCGGTTGGGGACGGTCAGGCCCCGCAGGGTGAGGGGCGCGAAGAGAGAGGTGCTCATGTCGGACTCCCGGTGGGATCGGCTGGCGCCGAGACAAAGGGGCGATCATGCAACTTTTGCAGCTGCATTTACATTCGCAAACAATAGTTGCGCGCGCATGGCACTTGCAAGGGGTCCGATCGGCATGCCCTCCCACCTGCGACAATCCCTTCCATGATCGACCCCGCAGCCACCAGCACCCCGACCACCCCCGCCGCACCCCTCACCGTCGCCGCCGCCGCGATCGTCCAGGACGGCCGGCTCCTGGTCGTCAGCAAGCAGGCCGCCCCCGACGTCTTCTACCTCCCCGGCGGCAAGCCCGACCCCGGCGAGGACGCCCTCCAGGCGCTGGCCCGCGAACTGGGCGAGGAACTCGGCGCGGCCCCGGTCGACCCCCGCCACCTCACCGACATCCGCGCCACCGCCGCCCTCGAAGGCGTGCCCATGCTGATGACCGTCTTCACCGCCACCCTGGACCGCGAGCCCGTCCCCGCCGCCGAACTCGCCGACCTGCGCTGGACCGACGGCCGCGACGACACCCTGCGCCTCGCCCCCGCCGTGCGCGACCACCTCCTGCCGCTACTGCGCGAGCGCGGCGACCTGGCCTGACGGGACCTGGACCGGCCCGACGCGCCAGGCCCGGGGCCGACGGAAAACCCGTTGGCCCCGGCCGCCGGGCCCGCGATACTCGCCCCTCGGCGCCGCACACACCCGCTCCCGGCGCCGGACAGGGGAGTGCATGGAGGTCTTCGAGTGCGGGCGGTGCGGACACGCGCTGACCGTGCCGCTGTCGCGGGTCCCGTACCCGGTCTACGCGGACTTCGGCTACGGCAACGGCCACCCCATGCCCGTCCTGATGGAGGCGGGCACCTACGCCGTCGACGAGCACCCCGCCGCGACGTCCCGCCGGATCGTGATCGCCCCCGGCGACGCCCACGGCACCACCCTGGCCGGCAGGCGCGAACCCGAGGCCTGCTGCGGCATCGACGGCCACGACGGCCCGAACGTCACCTGCGTCGGCTGCGGCCACGAGGTGGCGACCAGGGTCGACGCCTGCTCGCTGTGGCAGGCCACCTGGCTGGAGCCGGACGCGGTGCGCCCCGTCCCCGCGGGCCCCGCCCGCCCGGTCGCGGACTGGGCGGCGCTCACCGAGCCGGGCTGCGCCATCGAGCCGTGGGACGCGACGGGGCGGTGGGAGCCGCGCTGGGAGGCGGAGCTGGCCGTGACGCTCGCCCACCTGGCCGCCGCCGCGGACGGCGCGCTCGTCACCTTCCCCGACGGCCCCCTCGCCGAGATCCTGCGCGCCCCGCTCGACCAGCTGTACCGCCCGGGGCAGCGGGCGGCCGGACGCCCGGTCAGGCGGGTGGCCCTGGCCGGCCCGGGGCTGCGGCCTTCCGGGCCGCTCCCGGATATCGCCGTGGTGCCGCGCCACCCGCAGACCGGCGAGGCCTGGCCCACCCCGGCCGGCGTGGTCGCCGCACCGCTCGCCGTCGGCTACTGGACGTACCTCGCCCACCACCACGGACGCCCGCCCACCCGCGTCACCGGCCGCCTGCCCGCCGGCGTCGAGCCCGACGACCTCCTCCCGCCCCGCCCCTGGCACGGCCCGTACCCCGTGTGGCGGGCCTACCAGGTGGCCCTGGAGCGGGTGCGGGGCAGGGGGGTTGGCGCTGTGTGATGCCGGGTCGCGGTGTGCGGCCCGGGGGTGGGGGTTGTGGTTTCGCTTGCCGGAGGCGGGAGTTGGCTCGTCGCGGCGGCGGGGCCTACCACGCCACCCTGGAGCGGGTGCGGGGCAGGGGAGTTGGCGCTGTGTGATGCCGGGTCGCGGTGTGCGGCCCGGGGGTGGGGGTTGTGGTTTCGCCTGCCGGAGGCGGGAGTTGGCTCGTCGCGGCGGCGGGGCCTACCGCACCACCCTGGAGCGGGTGCGGGGCAGGGGAGTTGGCGTCGCGTGATGCCGGGTCGCGGTGTGCGGCCCGCCCGGGGGGCGCTTGCCGGAGGCGGGAGTTGGCTCGTCGTGGCGGCGGGGCTACCGGGTGGCCCTGGAGCAGGTGCGGGGCAGGGGAGCCGGCTCCGCGTGTGCCCGGGGCCCGGTGAGTGGCAGGGCCTTCGCGGGCCGCCCAGGGGGTGCGGCCCTACGGGAAGCGGGAGTCGACCCTCCCGCAACGCCGGACGGCGCCGCCCGGGAGAACCGGGCGGCGCCGTCGGCACGCGAGGCGGAGCGCCGTACGCGAAGCGCCCGTCAGCGCGCCGCCTGCGGCACGCGCTGCGCCGGGACGGGGCCGCGGCCACCCCGCGAAGCGGCAGCGGCGGCCGCAGCGGGCGAGGCCCCGAGGGCGGTGCCCCGGGTCTCCTCCGCCCACAGGACGCACACCAGCAGCCCGAGGGCGGTGGTCCCGGCGGCGATCAGCATGGTCGGGCCGGTGCCCAGCCCGGTCAGCGACAGCGGCAGCAGGTAGGTGCCCACGGCCGCGCCGATCCGGCTGACCGAGGTGGCCACCCCCACCGCGGTGGCCCGGATCTCGGTCGGGAACAGCTCGTTGGGGTACGTCCAGTCGAGCACGTTGGGCCCGCCGCACAGGAAGGCGTACGCGCACAGCGCCAGCAGCGCGACCGCCGCCGGGGCGGTGGGCCACACGCCCAGCAGCGCCAGCGGGACGGTCATCAGCGCGAAGGACCAGATGATGACGGGCCGCCGGCCGCGGGTGTCGATCAGGCGCAGCGCCGGGTAGCAGCCGAGCAGGAAGACCAGGCTGATCAGGCCGGTGCCGAGGGTCTCCATCACGGTGCCGCCCGGCATGCCGAAGGAGGAGAGGATCTGCGGGCCGAAGGTGAGCATCGCGAACAGCGGGCCGACCTGGCACAGGAAGAACAGGCCGCAGAACAGGGTGCGGCGCCGGTAGGGCTGGGTCATCAGCAGGCGCAGTCCGCCGGGGCGGCCGCGCTCGGCCGGGTCGGGCATCAGCTCCCGGCCGTCCACGCGCACGCCCAGGTGCTTCTCGACCACCCGCACCGCGTCACCGACCCGCCCGTTGGCGGCCAGCCAGCGCGGCGACTCCGGCGAGCCGCGCCGGATCACCAGGAACACCACGCACAGCACCGTCGAACTCGCCAGCATCCACCGCCAGCTGCCCGGCCCGGCCAGCTCCAGGAACAGGTAGCCCACCACGTAGGCGAGCACGGAACCGGCGTACCAGGCGATGATCTGCTGCCCGAGCAGGCGGCCGCGGTGCTTGGCGGGCAGCCACTCGGCGAGCAGCGAGGTGGCGATGGGGTAGTCGGCGGCCACGGCCATGCCGAGCACGAAGCGCAGCACGGCGATCGCCCACACCGCGTCCACCCAGAAGGAGAGCACCGAGCAGGCGACCATCACGAGCAGGTCGGCGGTGTACATCACCTCCCGGCCGATCCGGTCGGTCAGCACGCCGAAGAGCGCGCCGCCGACGAACATTCCGACCAGGGCGGCCGCGCCGATCAGGCTGACCTCGGCGGTGGACAGCCCGAGGTCCGGGCGCATCCCGATCAGGGCGACGCCGACGATGCTCAGGATGTAGCCGTCGAGCAGGGGCCCGCCCGAACAGGCCAGGGCCAGTCTGCGGTGGAACGCGGTATACGGGGCGTTGTCGATGGTCTGGGACATGTGCTTGGGGTCCTCCGGAGCGTACGGCGCGCACTGCGCACCGTGCGCCGGGTAGACGGCAGGGGAAGGCGCCGCCCACCTCGGACGGCGCCATCGCCCGGTCACAACGGGCGACCGTCCACGGTTGCCCCGGCCCCGCCGGGGCGCCACCGGGCCGAAGGTCGAGCGGATTCACGACCAAGGTCCCGAAGCGGACAGGCCCTTCGCCCGTGCCGCGACGGCCCTGGCCCAGTCCTGCCGGGGGCGGGCGCCGCCGCAGGCCGCGAACGGCCGCCGGGCGTGACCCTCGTCACCAACGGGCCCCGCGGGCACCGGAACTGTGGCCCTTCCCACAGCGGCGCGGTACCCGTCCGTACGGGAACGACCCCGCTGCGTCACCCGGGCCCGCGGCCCGACGGGCCGAAATGCGGGTGCGCCGCCACCGGGGCGTGTGCCATCCTCGGGCCGTGCCCGCCAGAAACCGCCGCCTGCCGCGCGACCATTCGTGGCCGCTCACCCCGACGGACCTCCACTCCGTCCTGGGCACGCCGGAGGAGGGCGTCTACTCCCTGGACTTCTACGGCCGCCCGTTGGACGACGGGACGCTGCTGAGGGTCGTCTGGAACCCGCCGCGCTCCTCCAACTACAGCTACGGCGGCCGCTCCAGCCTGTGGCCCAACGTGGGAGTCGGCGTCGCCCCGCTCCCGGCGGCCGACCGGGCCGACGCCCGGCGCGCCCTGCGGCAGTACGCCCTGCCCGAACTCGCCGCGTGGATCGACGCGATCCGGCACGCCCCCGAGACCTGGGCCCTGACCCGGCGCAGCCGCTCCTGGCGCCTGGCCGGAGACGCCACGGTCCACTGCGACGACTGTTAGGGCCTGTCGTCGAGGCGGAAGCCGCCCGGGACGGCGGCTGTCGGCGGGGCCGCGGCTGTCCGCGCTTCCCCGCGAGTGCTGCCGCCGCGCGGCGGATGGCCACGACCGGCGGCGGAGGGCTACAACCAGTCGTGGACGACGGAGGCGGCGGCGTCGAAGCCGACGCGTTCGGTGAGCCGGCTCTCCTGCGGGATGTACGAGCCGGCGAACAGTTCGTAGACACCGCTGGAGCCGACGCGCAGCAGGTCCCGGAGCGGGGTGCCGAGCACGGTCTTCAGGTACGCCTCCGACACCCCGCCCAGGCTGAACACGTCGGCGGCGTGCAGCGTCCGCACCCCGCCGCCCTGCGCGGGTGCGAAGAACATCGGCGTGCCCGCGATCAGGCCGCCGGTGTCGACCCGGGCGGCGAGGTCCGCCTCGGCCGCCTCGCCGTGCCGGCCGAGGAGGTCGGCCCAGCCGTCGCGCAGCCGTGTGGTGTAGACCAGGGAGCCCGGCCCGACCAGCGGCCGGACCCCCGCGTGGAGCAGTACGAGCACGCAGAGCGCCACGGACGGGACGAGTTCCTCGCGTTCGAGGTGGTCGCGGACGGCGGCCGGCTCCAGCGGGACCTTCAGGTGGGCGAAGCGGGGGTCGGTCGGTACCAGGTCGGTGCCGTCGACGTACAGGCGCAGCAGCTCCGGCCGGCCGGGGTACTTGCGCCAGAAGAAGTGGGTGCCCTTGCCGGCGGCCTCGTCCCAGGCCACCACCACGCCGCGGAAGGCGTCCAGCACCTCGCGGCGGAAGGCGGGGTCGAAGAGGGCGGCGGTGAGGTGGTTCTCCTCGCAGGCGCCCGCGCCGCCCAGCAGGTCGAGCAGGAACTCCCGGGTGACGTCCTCCATGGTGGCGTAGAGCAGGTCCGGGAGGTCCTTGCGCAGGTGTTCCTCGAAGAGCAGTGGCCAGGTGCCGCGCAGGGCGACGGCCAGCTGGTCGCGGTGCCGGTGGGTGTGGGCGTGGTCGAGGCCGTTGAGGTGGTCCTGGTAGCCGGTGAGGAACGCCTGCTCGTCGGGGGTGAAGCGGGTCCACCGTTTGACCGCCCGGAGCCGTTCGACGAAGTCGAAGGGGCGCGCCCCGACGTAGTACACGGCGTCGCGGTTCTCCTTCGCCTTGAAGTAGGGGACGTTCTCGCCGCGGTAGCGGAAGCCGCCCAGCATGTAGTGGTTGCTCGGCGGCACGTTGCTGCAGGAGAGGGTGACGATGGGCCGCTTGCCGCCGTCCGGCCGGCGGCCCTGCTCGTCGGGGCCGGTCAGCCGGTCGGCGTTGGCGATGATGTTGGTGCCCAGGAGCAGCGGGTGGTTCAGCAGCTGGTGGTGGTCGACGATGTTGACGGCCCTCAGGTCCCGGGCGTCGACGGGCAGCTCGGCCGCGGCGGGCCCGAAGGCCTGCCGCAGCACCCGCTGGACGGCGCCGGCGAGCCGGTGCTGGCGGCGGGCGTGCACGGGGGCGGGGTCGGCCGGCCGGAGCCGGGCCGCGTACTGCCCGAGGGGTTCGTCGATCGCGTAGTACGGCGCCATGCTCGGCACGTACTGCCGGATCTGCCCGACGATCGCGTCGAGGTTGGCCCTGATGTGCTGTTCGTCCATGCCCGACTCGTCCGCCATGCCAGCCTCGTCCGCCATGCCCGCCTCGTCCGTCATACCCGCCTCGTCCGTGTGGTTCATGAGAGTGCCCGGGCGGCGGCGACCATCGCCTGCCCGATGGAGATGCCGCCGTCGTTGGTGGGGATGCGTCCGTGGGTGTGGACGGTCAGGCCGGCGGCGGTCAGTTCCTGTTCCGCCCGGACCAGCAGGTGCTGGTTGAGGAAGACGCCGCCGCTGAGGACGACGTCGCGCAGCCCGCTGTCGTGCGACAGGCGCAGGCAGATCTCCACGACGGCGTGCACCACGCTCTCGTGGAAGGCCCGGCTGGTCTCGGCCGCGCTCCGCCGCGGGTCGGCGAGTTCGGCCAGCACCGCCTCCAGCCAGGGCCGGTGGTCGATGACCAGGCGGTCCTCCTCGCTCTCCAGGCGCAGCGGCCAGGGCCGGGCGGGGCGGTGGTCCCAGGCGATGAGCTGTTCCAGCTCGATGGCGGCCTGGCCCTCGTAGCCGACCTGTTCGCAGACGCCGAGCAGGGCGGAGTAGGCGTCGAAGAGCCGGCCCATGCTGGAGGTCTGCGGCGAGTTGATGCCGCGTTCCACCATCTTGGTCAGCACGCCGAGTTCGAAGGGGTCGCGCTGCCGCACCAGGTCGAGCGGGAGGTCGGCCGCCTCGGGGCCGAAGTGCTGGGCCAGCAGGCCGAGGGCGACCCGGGCGGGCTCGCGGACCGCCTTGTCGCCGCCGGGCAGCCGGAAGCGGCCCAGGTGGGCCTTCCGTTCGAAGCCGCGGTAGTCGCCGATCAGGAACTCGCCTCCCCAGATGGTGCCGTCGGTGCCGTATCCGGTGCCGTCGAAGACGACGCCGATCACGGGCCGGTTCAGGCCGTTGTCCGCCATGCAGGACGCCATGTGGGCGTGGTGGTGCTGGACGCCCACCAGTTCAACGCCTGCGCAGGCGGCGGCGTGGCGGGTGCTGTGGAAGTCGGGGTGCAGGTCGTGGGCGACGTACCGGGGGGTGACGCCGAACAGGGCGCGCAGGTGGTCGATGGTCTCGGTGAAGAACCGCTGGTTGCCGGGGCTCTTGAGGTCGCCGAGGTGCTGGCTCGGGTAGAGGCTGCCGCCCTCGCCGAGGCAGACGGTGTTCTTCAGTTCGGCGCCGAGGGCGAGGACGGGCGGCAGCGGGAACGGGGCGGGGACGGGGTCGGGGACGAAGCCGCGGGCGCGGCGGACGAAGGCGACCTTGGGTTCGACGGTGCTGCGGACGACCCGGGCGATCGAGTCGTCGACCCGGGTGTGGATCTCCCGGTCGTGGACCAGGAAGGCGTCGGCGAGGCCGCCGAGGGTGCCCAGCGCCTCGTCCTCGGTGCGGGCCATCGGCTCGTCGGCCGCGTTGGCGCTGGTGGCGATGAGGACGTCGGCGGCGTCGGCGAGCAGGAGGTGCTGGAGCGGGGTGGCCGGGAGCATGAAGCCGAGGGTGGCGGTGGCCGGGGCGACCTCGGGTGCGAGGCCGTGGTCCGGCCGGGCCTGGAGCAGCACGATGGGGCGGGCGGGTGACTCCAGCAGCCGCCGTTCCTGCTCGTCGAGCCGGGCGTACCGGGCGACGGTCGCGCTGTCGCGGGCGAGCAGGGCGAAGGGCTTGCCGCCGCGCTCCTTGCGCCGGCGCAGTTCGGCGACCGCCGTCGGGTGGTGCGGGTCGGCCATCAGCTGGTAGCCGCCGAGCGCCTTGACGGCGAGGATGCGGCCGGCCCGGAGCAGGGCGGCGGCCGCGGCGACGGCGTCGTCCTGCTCCCCGGCGGCCGGGTGGGGCGTGCCGTCCTGGCTCAGCAGCCGGACCTGCGGGCCGCACGCCCAGCACGCGTTGGGCTGGGCGTGGAACCGCCGGTCCGCCGGGGAGCCGTACTCGCTCCGGCACTCGGGGCACATGGTGAAGTCCGCCATGGTGGTGCCGGGGCGGTCGTACGGGACACCGCGGATGATGCTGTAGCGCGGCCCGCAGTTGGTGCAGTTGACGAGCGGGTAGCGGTGGCGGCGGTCGGCGGGGTCGAACAGCTCCTGCGCGCAGTCGGCGCAGACGTGGCTGTCCGGGGTGACCAGCGCGCCCCCGCCGCCCGGGCCGCCGGCGCTCTCGCTGTGCCGGATGGTGAACGAGGCGGACCAGGTGCGCGCCGGCTCCTCCTCGACCAGGGTGCAGGAGTCGATCCTGGCCAACTCCGGCGGCTGCTTGAGCAGTTCGGCGGCGAAGAGGTCGGCGGCGGCGCGCGGCCCCTCGACCCGGATCGTGACGCCGCGCTCGTCGTTGAGCACCCAGCCGCCCAGCAGGTGCCGGGTGGCCAGGCGGTAGACGTACGGCCGGAAGCCGACGCCCTGGACGAAGCCGCTGACCCGCAGGGTCCGGCGCACCGCTGCGGCGGCCATCAGCACAGCCTCGGCAGCTGGGCCCCGTACAGCAGGTCGACGGTGGTGGTGCGGCCGTCGGCGTGGACCATCCGCACGGTGCCCGGTTCGCCGTCGACGACCTCGCCGACCACGGCGGCCCGCGCGCACTCCGGGTGGGCGTGCAGCGCCTCGAGCGCGGCCTGTGCCCGGTCGGGGGAGACGACCAGGCACAGGTTGCCCTCGTTGGCGAGGTACATGACGTCCACGCCGAGCATGTCCGCCGCCATGGCGGTCTCCGGCCGGATCGGCAGGGCCGGTCCGGCCAGTTCGATGGCGCGGGCCGAGGCCTGGGCGAACTCGTTGAGGACGGTGCCGAGGCCGCCGCGGGTGATGTCGCGGATGCAGCGCACCGCGTCGCCGCACTCGTCGAGCACGTCGGCGATGACGTGGCTGAGGACGGCGCAGTCGCTCTGCACCCGCTGCTCGAAGCCCAGGCCCTCGCGCATCGAGAGGATGTGGATGCTGTGGTCGCCGAGGTGGCCGGTCACGATGACCTGGTCGCCGGGCCGGAGCGTGCGGCTGGAGAGGGTGAGCGGGCGTTCCACGACCCCGACACCGGTGGTGTTGAGGAAGATCCCGTCGGCCTCTCCGCGCCGGACCACCTTGGTGTCGCCGGCCACGATCTTGACATCCGCGGCCCTGGCGGCGTCCCGGACGGAGCGCAGGACGCGCCGGAGGTCCTCGAGGGCGAATCCCTCCTCCAGTACGACGGCCAGGGTCAGGTAGAGCGGCCTGGCACCGCTGACCGCCAGGTCGTTGACCGTGCCGGCGACGGCGATCTTGCCGATGTCACCGTTGCCGAAGAAGATCGGGTCGACGACGAACGAGTCGGTCGTCATGGCGATCCGGGTGCCGGGGACCTCCAGCACCATGCTGTCCTCCATCTCGCCGACATAGGTGTCGGCGAGGATCGCGGCGATGGTGCCGCCGATGAGCTCCTGGCTCATCCCGCCGCCGGCTCCGTGGTCCAGGACGACCGTCTCGGTCATGCGTCAGCCCCTCCTGTGCTCAGTGTGTCGATTCAGGCCCCGTCCGGCCGGTTCAGGCCGCGGTGCCGGCGGGCTGCGGGAAGACCTTGCCGAGCAGGGCGTCCCACCAGACCTCCATGACCTCGATGGCGTCGAGCGCGCCCTGGCGCACCTGCGCGGCCTCGACCGGCAGGCCCTCGGCGAACTCGGTGCCGGTCTGGTCGAGGTCGACGAAGGCGGCCAGGCCGTCCTTGTGGCCCTGCTCGACGCCGTCCTCCAGGTGGATGTCGTGGAAGCGCTTGATCAGGCTGCCCTCGTAGGGGAAGCCGCGGCGCTCGCAGACCTCGCGGCAGAGCTCGAAGAAGACCTCGTGCTCGAAGATCGCGGCGGTCTCGGTGGCGTACAGGGCGCCGAGGGCGCGGGACGGGTTCGGCGCGCACAGCGCCTCGACGTCGGCGAGGAACTTGGTGGTCGGGGCGAACTCGACGCGGGTGTCCATGTCGGTGCCGACGTTCAGCATGCCCTGCTTGTACATCGGGGCGTGGCCGTCCTCCTCGTCGACGTTGCGCTGGAGCTCGACGGTGACGCCCTGCTCGGCCAGCTGCCGGGTGCACTCGACGGCGGTCTGCAGCAGGCCCTTGTTGGCGAAGGAGAACTGGTAGTGCTCCATCACGAGCCACTCCAGCGACTCGGTGCCGAGGTCGGAGAGGGAATCGAGGATGCGGCTCTTCACCGCGCTGGTGAACTGGTCGTTGCGGGCGTCGATCTGCACGGACAGGCGCTCGGTCATGACATGCCTCTGCTCTCGCACGAAGGGGTGATGGGAAGGCGCGCGGGCAGCAGGGGCAGCGGACGTCTCTTGACGGGTCCGCTTCAGGGCTGCACCGCCTTCGGTAGAGTAGTCATACGCATGACGACATGACAAGATTTCAAAGTAGGCAGTTGAAACAGCTTCTGACGTCACGTCTGTTGCGCCTCCCTCATACGTATGACTAGTGTCGAAGACATCCCCGAGGTTCTCCGCCCCGGGTGTCCTCATGACGGAAGTTGACATGTCCCGATACGCAATCCTGACGAACGACCTGCAGCACGACCTGGTCGACAAGAACGAGCAGCGCAAGGCCAACGTCGAGCGGATGACCCCCGACTTCGTGCGGTTCCTGGCCCGGGCGCGGGAGCTCGACGTCACGGTGATCCACCTGCAGCTGATCTACGACGAGGGCGACAAGAAGCTCGAACTGCACGACGGGCGCATCCCCGTGCTGCGCGGCACCCCCGGCGCCGAACTGCTGCCGGAGTTCCTCGCCCCCACCGACGTCGTCATGGAGAAGAAGAAGGACAGCGGCTTCTTCGAGACCAAGCTCCACGAGTACCTGGAGGAGCACGGCATCGACACCCTGATCATCACCGGGATGCAGGCCCAGGTCTGCATCCAGACCACCGCCGCCGACGCCCACTTCCGCGGCTACAACGTGGTCGTCCCCTCCGACGGCGTGGTCTCCACCCGCGACGAGGACCGCACCCGCGCCCTCGAATGGCTGGCCTCCTACTGCGCCGTCGTCACCCCGATGTCCGACGTGATCGAGCGCATCCGCACCGGCGCCGGCTTCGACTTCAGCGTCCAGGCGCTGCCGTAGCCGGCCGTACGGCAGGGAGGGAAGAGACCATGCAGGGGCTCACCGAGCCGCATGCGCGGGTATGGGGCGGCCTCGCCGCCGCCGACGGCCCGCAGGACGCCCCGGACGTGATCGTCCTCGGGGTGCCGTTCGAAGGCGGGGCCGGCGGCGCGGGCGGCGCCTCACTGGGGCCGAGCCGGGTGCGCGAACTGTCCCGGCGGCTGAAGACCACCGACCGGCACGGCCGGGACGCCTCCCGGCTCAAGGTCCTGGACCTCGGCGACGTGGAGACCTGGCGCTTCGACCTCGCCCGGTCGATCGAACACGTCGGCGCGGCCTACCAGCAGGTCTTCCGGGACGCCGCCGCACCCGTCCTGACCTTCGGCGGCGACCACTCGGTCACCTACCCGATCGTCCTCGGCGCCGCCCAGGGCCGCACCCTCGGACTGGTCTGGTTCGACGCCCACCCGGACGTGCTCGACGGCTACCAGGGCTCGAGCATCTCGCACGGCTCCCCGCTGCGCCGGATCATCGAGGACGGCGCCGTCGCCCCGGAGAACGTCCTGCTCGTCGGCACCCGCGCCTACGACGCCGGAGAGGTCGGGTTCATCCGCGAACACGGCATCAACGAGGTGCCGGCCGCCGCCTTCCTGGACGACCCGCTCCAGGCCCGCCGCGACTACCAGCGCCACCTCGACGCGATCGCCGCCCGCGTCGGCCGGTTCTACGTCACCCTCGACATCGACGTCATGGACGCCTCCTGCGTGCCCGGCACCGGCACCCCGGTCGCCGGCGGGCTCGGCAGCGGCGAGCTGATCGGCCTGCTGGAACGCCTGCCCGAACCGGTCGTCGGCTACGACGTCGTCGAGTTCGCGCCGGCCCACGACGTCGGCGGGATGACCGGCCACGCCGTGCTGGCGGTCACCACGACCATCCTCGCCCGGATCGCCGCCGCCCGCGGCTGACCGGGCGGCACCCGCTCGGCGCCCCGGGGCGCCCAGCGGCCTGCGACCCA
>NZ_JBEXJK010000124.1:0-20102 GCF_040609095.1 Kitasatospora sp. NPDC004799 | reverse complement strand
ACAGCTTGCCCTTGGGCACGGTGACGGTGCCGACCGGGTCGTTGTCGCAGGGCGTCGAACCGGGGAACAGGTACGGCTCGTCCAGCGCGACGCCGACCGACCACCCGGAGCTTCGGGTGGTACTGCTTCCTGCGGGTACTGCGGTGGTGCTGCTTCCTGCGGGTGGTGCTGGTGGTGCTGTTCCGGGCGGGCGGCGAGCCCGGGGGGAGTCGCTCGCCGCCCACCCGGAGTTCTGGGGGCTACCTCCCGGCCGACTGTTCGTCGGCCCGGGCGGTCTTGCTCGGGCGGACGTCCTGCGGGGCGGAGACCGTCGGCGGGGACTGGACGGTCGCGCCGGGCTTGTCCGGTTTGGCCCCGGTGCCGCCGGTGTCGTCGCCGCCGTTGCCACCGCTGCCGTTGCCGTTGCCGGTCCGACCGCCGTCGGTGTTCGGCCGACCGGCTCCGGCGCCCGCCCCGTTTCCGGCGCCGGCCCCGGGAGCGCTACCGGTGCGGCCGGGGTCGTGCGTCGGGGCGGTGGTGCCCTGGTGGTCGTCGTCCCCCTCGCCGACCGCGGCCTCGCAGTACTCCGCCACCCGGTCCGCACCGCCGGCCGCCTCGACCAGCGGTCCGTACAGCGCCTCGCCGGCCAGCCGGCCCGGGCGCTCGCCCTTGGCCGTACGGTCGGCGAAGCCGCTGCAGAGGCCGAGCAGCGCGGGCGGGACGACCGACCGCACGCCTCGCCCCTCGGCCGACGGGGTGCCAGGCGTCGCGGGGTCGGACGGGACGACCGCCTGCGGTCCGGCGGAGGCGGTGCCGGACGGACTGGCGGAGCCGGACACCACGGCACCGAACGGGGCCACGCCGACGGACGCGCCGGCGGCCGTCGAGCCCGACGCGGGGCCGGTGGTCGCACCCGGGCCGGCGAGCCGGTGCTCCGGCGCGGACGGGCCACCGCCCAGTGCGGACGGCAGGTTGCCGGTGCCGGCGGCGACGGCCACACCGCACAGCGCGGTGGTGCCGAGCACGACGGCGGTGGCCTTCGTGCTGAAGGCCCTGGCCAGCGCGGCGGTTGCCATCGATCGTCTCCGGACGGGGGTCACTGTCGGGTCGGGCGCGAGACTCGCCTCCCGGAACGCGGTCAGGGCGGCCTCCTCCCCGGCCAGTTCCTCGGCCGTCGCGGGGGCGGCGGCCGCGGCGAGCACCCGGGCGAGCTGCCCGGGACCGCCGTCCGGTCCGGTGAGCGAGGCGTCCTGCCCGGCCGACGGGGCGCCCACGGCACCACCGAGCAGACGCTCGGCGGCATCACGGTCGATCCGACGGGATCGGTTGGTGCTCATCTCATGTCCTTCAGCGTCGCGGCCCGGCGTTCTGTCACACCTTGCGGAGAACTTTTTTTCGCGGCTTTCCCCGCAGGTCGCCCACCGGCCTCGCCCGCGCTCGATCCGGCGGCCTTCCCGGCGGCCGTCCCGGAGGTCCCGGAGCCCGGTCCGGCCCCGGCGCCGGCCGGCGCCCCACCGCTCCGGGCGGCCGGAATGCCGCTCCCGGACGCGAGCGGCTCGACCAGCTTGGCCAGCCGCCGCAGCCCCCGGTGGGCGGCCATCCGGACGGTGCCGGCCCGCTTGCCGAGCACCCGGGCGGCGCTCTCCGCGTCCAGTTCCATGACCACCCGGAGCAGCACGGCCTCGGCCTGGTCGCGCGGCAGCCGGGAGATCAGGGCCAGCGCGTCGGCGGTGCCGACCGTGGTCAGCGCCGCCCGCGCGGTGTCGTCCCCCGCCGCCAGCTCGACCAGCTGCTCGAAGGGCAGGTCGGTGACCGGACGGCGGCGCCGGGCCCGCAGGTGGTCGAGGGCCCGGTGGCGGGCGACGGTGGCGGCCCAGCCGCGGAAGCCGTCCCCGTCGCCGGAGAAGCCGCGCAGGTCGCGGGCGATCTGCAGCCAGGTCTCGGAGGCGATGTCCTCGGCGTCCTGCGCGTCCTCCGGCCGGCCGCCGACCAGGACCCGCAGGTAGCGCAGCAGACCGGGCTGGACCGTCCGGAACAGCAGCCGGAACGCCTCCTCGTCCCCGCCCTGCGCGGCCCGGACCGCTTCGGTCAGGTCGGGGGGAGCGGGGGCCGGGCCCGGTGGCGGGTCGGCGGGTGGTACTGGTCCGGACCGGCCGACCGGGCCGTCGGTGCCCGCTCCGGGGCGCTCTGCACTCTGCACCCCCCACATGATGCGCCATCCGGGCGAACACATCGGCTCCGGTCGAAGGACCGGATCGGCCGGGGCCAAGGTCCCGGGGACTGCTGCCGTTCGCCCACGGCCCGGAGCGGCCCCCCGGCCTACCTTGTCGGTAGGCGAAGCAGTCCGGGCCGCCGCTCCCGCCCGGACGCCGGGTCCGCCGACGCACCCGGTCCGCCGACGCGGACGGGCCGCCGCCGTGACCCCACCGCGACCGGGGGCGCACGCACGACCCGTGCAGGCCCCGGGCGCGCGCCCCTGCCTGGTTTGCGCCGGCCCGTCGGGGACCAGCACCGACGGGGGCCGCCGACCGCCCGAGAGCCGGTGACACGACCGGCCGCAGCACCGGCAGCCCGACGACCGGCGAGACGACCAGCAGGGAAGGACCGCGATGACGACCGCCCACGAGCTCCACGCGAAGGGCCTGCGCGAGCACCTCGCGCCCGCCCTGCGCGCCCTGGGCCTCACCGGGTGGCGCCGGACCTTCAGCCTCCCGGACGGGACCCACTGGCTGCTGCTCGGCCTGGTCGAGCGCCCCGCCGCCGACCGGGTGCCCTTCACCTTCGAGCTCAGCGTGGTCCGCCGCTCCGACTGGACGGTCCTGGGCCTGCCCGGCCACCGGCCCGACCCGCGCACCCGGTACGGCATCGAGACCTGGCGGGCCCGGATCGGCGAGGTGCTGCCGGTCGGCGAGGACGTCTGGTGGGAGGTGCTGCCCGGCCCGCGCTGGTGGCTCCCGCTGGACGACGCCGTCGCCGCCGTCCGCCACTACGCCCTGCCGGAGCTGCGGCGCCGGGCCGAGGCGGACCGCGCCCCCACCGGGGAGGCCTACCTCCTCCCCGCCGAACTGGCGGTGGTCAACGCCGCCCTGCTGCCCGCCGCGGTGGCCCGGGTGCAGCGCGCCGAGCTGGCCGACAAGGCGCTGGTGCTGACCGGCGCCTGGACCAGGGGCGACGGCGTCGCCCGGACCGTCCTGGCGGGCGTCGCACGGGGCTTCCTGTCCGCCGGGGACGAGCGCTTCCGCACCGTCCGCTGCCTGGACACCCTGGGCCGCGAGCTGTGGACCTTCCCCGTCGAGGAGTGACCCCCTGAGGGGCGGCCCGCTCCCCCGGCGGACGGAAAGCAGCAGGTCGGAGGCGGTGTCACGGCGCGCACCATGACACCTGTCATACGGAGGACGCAACGGACGGCACTGCTCCGACGGAGGCTCGGACGGAAAGACTGGCGGCACGACGCGGGCAGCGGCCCGCGGCACCAGCCGGGGAGGAACCCACCGTGAGCCAGACCGTCAGCGCCGTCGCCCTGCCCAGCACCGTCGCCCTCACCGGCGCGACCGCCACCACCGCCGACACCGCCGCCACGGCGGACCCGGCCACCGCTCCCGCCCAGGCCGAGGCGCCCAACCCGCTGGTCTCCGGGCTCCGCCCGCTCGCCCTCGACGTGGCCGCCCCGCTGGCCGGCTACTACCTGCTGCACTCGGCCTTCGGCCTGAGCGAGTTCGCCGCGCTGGCCTGGAGCAGCGCCGTCCCGGCCGCCCGGACCGTCCTCGGCCTGCTGGGCGAGCGCAGGCTCAACCTGTGGGCCGCCCTGATGCTGACCGTCAACCTGGCGGGCCTGGCGCTGACCTTCGTCACCGGCGACGCCCGGCTGATGATCGCCAAGGACGGCGGGCTGAGCGGCACCGTGGCGCTGGCGATCCTGGCCTCCGCACTGATCGGCCGGCCGGTGATGACCCCGATGCTGATGCCGTTCCTGACCAAGGGCCGGCGGGAGCGCACCGCCGCCTGGCAGCGGCTGGCCGAGGGCCGGGCGGCCGGCTCGCGGGCCTTCCGCCGCCACGAGCGCCTGTTCTCCGGCATCTGGGGCACCGCGCTGCTGACCGAGTGCGCGGCCCGGGTGGCCGGCGCCTTCACCCTGCCGGTGTCGACCATGGCCTGGCTGTCCACCGTCCTCCTGGTCGGCGCGATCGCGGCCGGCGCGGTGTTCGGGCAGATCGCGGTCGAGCCGATGGAGCGGCTGGTCCGCGCCGAGGCCGAGGCCCCGACCGCCGTCTGACCGCGCGGTCCGTCCCCACGTGATCCGTCCCCACGTGGTCCGTCCCCTCGTGGTCCGTCCCCTCGTGGTCCGTCCCCACCCTTCCCTGAACAACCGGTGCCGAGGACTCGAACAGTGAGGAACCATCCCGATCCCCCGGGAGTCGTTACATAACGAGGGGGTAACGGGACCCCTGACGAGGAAGACGAGGAAACGGGGACCCCCATGAACCGGACGACGCACGCGCCGAGCAGCACCGAGGACCGCACGCTCGTCTGGGACGGCTGTCTGAACGTCCGCGACCTGGGCGGACTGCCCACCGCCTCCGGCCGGCCCACCGCCCACGGCGCGATGGTCCGGGCGGACAACCTGGACCGCCTCACCGCCGAAGGCTGGGACGCCCTCCTCGACCACGGCGTCCGCACCGTCGTCGACCTGCGCAACGCCGAGGAGTACCGGCCGCTCCTCCCGCTCCCCGAGGACGTCGAGCTGATCCGCGTCCCGCTGGACGAACTGGCCGGCCCCGACTGGTGGGAGGCCCACGGACGGCTGGACGGCACCCCGCTCGCGCTCCGCCCGTACCTGGACCACTGCCCGCACGCCGCCGCCGCACTGGTCTCCGCGATCGCCGGCGCCCGCCCCGGGGGCGTGGTCGTGCACTGCGGCGCCGGCCGCGACCGCACCGGCCTGGCCGCCGTCCTGCTGCTCGCCCTGGCCGGGGTCGACCGGGCCGCGATCACCGAGGACTACCTGCTGAGCGGCCCCAACATCCGCCCGCTGTACGGAATGCTCGGCCTGCCGGACCCGTACCGCCGGATCGACGCGGTGCTCGCCGAGGCCGGGACCACCGCCGAGGCCGCCCTGACGGCCGCGCTCGACGGGTTCGATCCGACCGGCTACCTGCTCGCGGCGGGCGTCGCGCCCGAGCGGATCTCCGCCGTCCGGGAACGACTGCTGCCGGCCGGGTGACGCGGGCCCCCGACGGCTTCATGACACCGTCAACTGACGGTTGACGATCCCTGAATCGACAACCTATGGTTGACGCATGGAGAATCCCGTTGTTCCCAACACCACGCCGTTGCGCCTCGACGACCTGATCGCCGCGATCAAGAAGGTCCACGCCGACGCGCTCGACCAGCTCTCCGACGCGGTCATCGCCGCCGACCACCTCGGCGACCTCGCCGACCACCTCATCGGCCACTTCGTCGACCAGGCCCGCCGCTCCGGCGCGTCCTGGACCGACATCGGCCGCAGCATGGGCGTCAGCAAGCAGGCCGCCCAGAAGCGCTTCGTCCCCAAGGACCCGGGCAGCCCGAACGACCTCGACCCCAGCCAGGGCTTCAGCCGGTTCACGCCCCGGGCCCGCAAGGTCGTGGTGGCCTCGCAGGAGGAGGCCCGGAAGGCGGGCAACGCCGAGATCACCGTGGAGCACCTGACGCTCGGCCTGATCAGCGAGCCCGAGGGCATCGCGGCCAAGGCGCTCGCCGCCCAGGGCATCACTCCAGAGGCCCTGCGGGCGGTGGCCACCGCCGCCCTGCCGGCCGCCGCCGACGAGCTGCCGGCGCTGATCCCGTTCGACGCCCAGAGCAAGAAGGCGCTGGAACTGACCTTCCGCGAGGCGCTCAAGCTCGGGCACAACTACGTCGGCACCGAGCACATCCTGCTCGCGCTGCTGGAGCTGGAGGACGGCCAGGGCGTGCTGGCCGGACTGAAGGTGGACCGGTCCGAGGCGGAGACCTTCGTCTCGGAGGCGATCGCCGCCCTCATCGCCGCCCGGAACCCGGAGTCCGAGCCGCAGCAGTGAGCATCGGGCGCCCTGCTCCGGACGGAACTCCCGTCCGGAGCAGGGCACTCGAGGGAGCGCACCCAAGGGCGGGGCGCTCGGGGGCGGCCCGCCCGGGAGCGGGGCGCCTTCCGCTCAGAAGCCCGAAACGTGGGTGGTGAGGATACGGACCGGGCCGCCCCCGGTCGCCTCCAGCGCCGCCCGCAGCCGGGCCGAACGGGCCGGGCCGAGCAGGTCCAGGGCCTCCTCGACCGATGCCCAGCGGTAGTCGTCCAGCTCGCCGGCCGGGACGGTCACGGGGGTGCCGTCCGGGACGGTGCCGAAGTCGAACATGAAGTGCTGGGCCGGGTGGTCGAGTTCGGCCGAGGCGTGGGTCCAGGAGATGGCCAGCAGCTCGCCGGCCTTCCGGACGAGGCCGGTCTCCTCCTCCAACTCCCGCTCGGCGCACTCGACCGGGCCCTCGCCGAGGTCGATCGTGCCGCCCGGGAACTGCCAGTGCTCGCGGTACCCGGCCTTCACGATCAGGATCCGGCCGGACTCGTCCCGCAGCAGGCAGCCGGCCGCCGCGTAGATCCGGGGCAGCGAGGCCAGCCATTCCTCGCGGGACTTCAAGGGCTCAGCCGTCACGGTGGTCCTCCTGGAGAGGTGGGTTCGGTCACCCCCACTCTGCCACCCGCTCCGCCGCCGGTTCCGCCACCGGTTCCGCCGCTCGGCCGATGGACCCAGGGGGATCGACCGCCCTCCGGGGCGGTCGGCTCAGCGCTGTCCGTACACCTGGCCGGAGCCGAAGCCGGTGGTCACCAGCTTCCACAGGGTGGGGAACTCCTCGCCGGTGATGCCGGTCGGGTTCAGCCCCACGACCACGCTGCGGGAGAAGTCGCGGGTGGCGAAGACGCCGGTGGTGTAGCCGGGCCTGGAGCCGTTCTTGCCCCAGACCTCGGTGCCGTTCGGCAGGACGGTGCGCAGCAGGCCGGCGGTGCTGTAGCAGGCGTGCCCGGCGGTCGGGCCGATCTCGCAGTTCTTGTTGTGGTCGTTCGGCAGGTCCGGGACGGCGAACACCTCGGCCTGCTGGGCGGGCGGCAGCAGCCGGCCGCGGTAGAGCGCGTCGAAGAAGCGCTCCAGGTCGGCGGCGGAGGAGATCATGCCGCCCTCGGCCCACGGGTACGGGCTCTGCTCGGTGACGTCGACCCTGGCGGTGCTGCCGTCGGCGTTCCGGACGTCCACGTAGCCGGCGGCGTGCGGGCCGCGGATGGTCAGGTCGTCGGCCGCCGGGACGTAGGTGGCGTGCAGGCCCAGCGGGCCGGTGATGCGCCGCCGCACCTGGTCGGCGTAGTCGTCCCCGGTGACCTTCTCGATCACCAGCGCGGCGACGAAGTAGTTGTTGCCGTTGTACTGCTGAGCCGTGCCGGGCGCGAAGCCCATCGGTTGGGTGAGCATGTCCGTCACCACCTGCTGCGGGCTGAAGTACGTCGCCCGGTGCGCGGCGAACCACGCCGTGCTGCCGTCCCCCGAGGTCATCCCGCCACCCCCGGGCAGGCCGCTGGTGTGGTTGAGCAACTGCCGTACGGTGACCGGCGGGTAGCCGGACGGGAGCAGCCCGGGCAGGCAGTGCTGGACGGTGCCGTCCAGGTCGACCCTGCCCTCGGCGGCGAGCTGGAGCAGCACGGTCGCGGTGAACACCTTGGTGACGCTGCCGACCCGGAACCGGGCGTTGGCCGGCACGTCCTCCCCCGAGGTGCCGCGCCACCGGGCGTCCGGACCGCCGGTCCGGACCAGTGCGCCGGTGACGCCGGAGGGCAGCGAGCGGAGGGTCTCGGCGAGCGACTCCCGGTCCAGCGGGCCGGGTTGGGCTGCGGCGGGTGCGGCCGGTACGGCGGGTGCGGCGGGTGCAGTGGGTACGGCCGGTGCGGCCGGTGCGGCGGCGAGGGTGACGGTGGTGGTGGCCGCGGCCGGGGAAGCGCCCGCGGCCAGGGCCGGGGTCGCGACGCCGACCGTGGCGGCGGCGAACAGCGCACCGGCCGCCACGAGAGTGGACCAACGACCGGTGCGGGTGCGGGTGTTCATGCGGAGGCTCTCCAACGGCGGCTTGACCGGCGGGAGTCGGGCCGCCCTGGTCGGCGGCCCGCCCGGTCGGCGACTCTGACAGGAGAGAGTCTTCGCCGCAGCGTCCGGCCGCGACATCCGGGAGCGCCCCCGAACCGTCCCCGAGAACGCCCCTGACGTTCGGTCAGGGGCGTTCTCGGGGACGCCGGTCCGGTGCGCCCGTCCCCGCGGTGCGCCGTCGGTTCGCCGCGGTTCAGTGGGCGGAGTGCTTCTCCGCACCCCGGTGCCGGTGCCCCTTGAGCTCGGCGTGCACCGCCGGGGCCGCGTGCATCGTGGCGCCCGGCACGTCCCGTCCGCCGTGCCGGAAGGCCTCGCCGGCGCCGCGCCCGGCGGCGGCGCCGGACATCGTGCCGATGCTCGGCATCGGCGCGAGCCGGGTGGGCGGGCTCGCCATGCCCCGGCGTTCGAGCAGCTCCTGGGTGCCCTGGCGGAGCTTGGCGGTGCTGCCGGGCAATCGCTTGGTCATCGTCGGCCTCCCTTCGTCGGCCACCGGCCGGACGGATGCCGGCCGGAGGGGCCGCACGGGCGTTATGTCCGGATTTTATCCGGGTTGCCGGCCCGTGCCACAGCGAGGAGGCCCGGATCGCGCCCGCGAGCGGGTGGCGGGCGGGAGGCGTCCGTGGGCGGGTGGCGTGCTGGCCGGGGGGCGTGCGCGGGCGGGGGGCGTGCGCGGGCGGGTGGCGTGTGCGCGGGCGACCGCCTCAGCCCATGACCTCGTGGACGAAGCACCAGCGCCAGTCCTCCCCCGGCTCGTACGAGCGGATCACCGGGTGGGAGGTGTCGTGGAAGTGCGCGGTGGCGTGCCGCTGCGGGGAGAAGTCGCAGCAGCCGATGTGGCCGCAGTCCAGGCAGATGCGCAGGTGCACCCAGTCCCGGCGGCCCTGCGCCAGGCAGTCGGCGCAGCCGTCGGCGGGCGGTCGGGGCTCGATGTCCTGAGGGGCCAGAGCGAGGTCTTCGCAGGCGCTCATGACTGAAAGGCTATGCCGCCCCGGCGCGCGGCGCCCGCTCAGGGCGCCTCCGCCCCCGCCGCGCCCGCCGCCCCCGCCTCCTCCGGCGCGGCCTCCTCCGGCGCGGCCCCCGCCGCCGTCCAACTCGCCAGCAGGGCCAGCTTCTGCGCGGTGGGCGAGCCCACCGGGGCGGTGTAGACGACCAGCAGCTGGTCCGGCGATCCGTTGACCCCCAGGGTCTCGTAGCCGAAGTCGAGTTCGCCGACCAGCGGGTGGTTCACCAGCTTGACCCCGTCGGTCTTCTCCCGCACCAGGTGGTCCGCCCAGAGCCGGCCGAACTCCGAGCTGCGCAGCGACAGTTCGCCCACCAGGGCACCGAGTGCCGGGTCCTCCGGGTGCAGCCCGGCGTCCCGGCGCAGGAAGGCGACGGTCTCGGCGGCGACCGCGTCCCACTGCCGGTAGTACTCCCGGGCGGACGGGGCGAGGAAAGCGTGCCGGGCCTGGTTGGGCAGGCGGTCCGGACCGGCATCGGCCCGGGTGGAGAAGCCGTTCACCGCGTCGCCCAGCGCGTTCCAGGCGAGCACGTCCATCCGGCGGCCCAGCACGAAGGCCGGCACCTCGGTCATCAGGTCCAGCAGCAGCCGCGTCCCCGGCCGGACCCGCTGCCGCCCCCGCACCCGGGCGGCGGGGGCTGCTGAGGCCGCCGGGTCCTTGGGCGGACGGACCAGCGAGCGCAGGTGCGCGGCCTCCACGTCGTCCAGCCGCAGCACCCGGGCCACCGCGTCCAGCACGGCGTCCGAGGCGCTGCCGCCCCGGCCCTGCTCCAGCCGGACGTAGTAGTCGACGCTGACGCCCGCGAGCTGCGCCACCTCCTCCCGGCGCAGTCCCTGCACCCGGCGGCGCCCGTGCGAGGGCAGGCCCACCTCCTCCGGCAGGATCCGGGCCCGGCGCGAACGGAGGAAGTCCCCCAGGGTGTTCTCCATGCCCGGCAGGGTAGCCCCGGCCGGGCGGCCCGAGGGTGGTACCGCCGTTCCCAGGAAAGGCCGTCCCGGGAAAGGGGTTCCCGGGACGGGGGTTCCCAGGAACCGCGCAGCCCTGGGTAGCCGCGCGCGGCCCGCGCAGAGTGGTCGGCGTCAGCCCGGCCGAACCGTCTGGAGCACCCGATGAGCCACCCGTCCCTCGCCGCCCGCACCGCCGTCGTCACCGGAGCCGCCAGCGGCATGGGCGCCGCCACCGCCCGGCTGCTGGCCGCCTCCGGCGCCCGGGTCGCCCTGCTCGCCCGCCGCGCCGAGCGGCTGGACGCCCTCGCCGCCGAGATCGCCGCCGCGGGCGGGCAGGCGCTCGCCGTCACCGCCGACATCACCGACCAGGCCTCGGTGGACGCCGCCGCGAGGACCGTCCACGACGCCTACGGCCGGGTCGACCTGGTGGTCAACAACGCCGGGGTGATGCTGCCGAACCCTCTCACCGACGGCCGGATCGACGAGTGGACCCGCATGGTGGACACCAACCTCACCGGCGCGCTGCGGATCGTCCGCGCCTTCGGCCCCGACCTCACCGCGGCCGCCGCCGAGGGCCGCACCGCCGACCTGGTCAACGTCTCCTCGATCGCCTCGCACGTGGTCTTCCCCGACTACGCGGTGTACGGGGCCACCAAGGCCGCGCTCACCCAGCTCTCCGCCGCCCTGCGCAGCGAGTTCGGCCCGCGCGACGTCCGGGTCAGCGCGATCGAGCCCGGACTGACCGACACCGAACTCGCCGACCACATCGACAACCCGGTGCTCCGCGAACAGCTCGGCGGCATGTTCGCCGCCATCCCGGCCCTCGGTGCCGAGGACGTCGCCGACCTCATCGCGTACACCGTCAGCCGCCCCCGGCACGTCAACCTGCGCCACCTGGTCGTGCTGCCGACCCGGCAGGCCTGAGTTCCGACGCCGGCCGACGGCAACCGGCTGCTCGCCCGGCCTGCCGTTCCCGGGTGCCGTGCCCCGTGCCCGGGTCCCGCGCCCCCGAGGAGGCTGGTGGCCCGGCCGTCGTCCGCTCACCGCCCGCCCGCAACCGCTGACGGCTTCGGACCTGCCCGTCCGGGCCGCGTCGTCCCGGTACCGACCGATCCCCGCTCCTCGTCCACGGGCGGCATGGGAGCATGCCATCCGTGGCGATCGTGACGGGGAGAACGAACGGCGACACCGGTGGGGGCGACCCCGGCGGTGTGCCCGCGCAGCGGGAACGCGGCGCGGGAGCGCGGGGCAGCGACGACGGAAACGGCGGCGGGAACGGCAGCAACGACACCGGGGCAGCGGCCGACGGCGGCGCCGGGAGGGCCACCGCCCGGATACCCGGGCAGATCGGCCCCGGCCGGTTCCGGGCCCGCCCGCTGCCCGCCACCGACCGGGTCCGGCAGCCCGTCGCCCTGATCCGGCTGCTCGGCGGCCTGTTCGCCATCGCCCTCACCCTGCTGCTCGCCGACTACGCCCGGGCCACCCTCGGGGGCATCGCCGCCGACGTCGCCGAGGCCGCTTCGCTGGTCCCGCGCCCGCTGGCGAGCCTGGCCGGCGGGCTCACCACCGCCGCCGTCCTGCTGGTCCCGGTCGGCCTCGCCGTCCGTCGGCTGCTGGGCCCCGACCGGCGGCGCGCCCTCCAGCAGGTCTCCGACGGACTGCTCGCCGCCGTCCTCGCGTACGGCGCCACGCTCGGCCTGGACCTGTGGGCCGACGGCCTCGCCCCGGTCTCGCTGATCACCGCGCTCACCCAGCCGCTGCCCGGCGGCGGGCTCGGCCACACCGAGCCCGTCTACGGCTACCTGGCGCCGGTCCTGGCCTTCATGACCGCCTCCGGCAGCCGGGAACACCGCCTGCCCTGGGCCGTCCTCGCCCTCTCCGGCCTCGCCGGACTGACCGGCGGGTACGCCACCCCCACCGCGATCCTGCTCGGACTGCTGATCGGCTGGACCGGCGCCCACGGCACGCTGTACGCCGTCGGCACCCCCGATCCCTGTCCCCGGCCCGGCGAGGTCCTGCGCGCCCTGCGCGACAGCGGCCTGCGCCCGGTCGAGGCCGAGCCGGCCGGCCCCGACCGGTACCGGGTCCGGCAGGCCGAGGGCCGGCCCGACCTCGACGTCCAGCTCCTCGACCGGCAGGCCGTCACCGCCGCCGCCGTCCAGCGCGCCTGGCGCCGACTGCGCCTGCGCACCGCCCCCGACCCGCGCGTCCTGCGCTCCCCGCGCACCGGGCTGGAGCACGAGGCCCTGGTCACGTACGCGGCTCTCGCGGCCGGCGTCCGCACCCGCCGCATCGCCGCCACCGCGGGCATCGGCCCGGACACCGCCCTCATCGCGTACGAGCGGCTGGCCGGACGCACCCTGGACGAACTCGCCGACGAGGAGATCACCGACGAGCTGCTCACCGACGCCTGGCGGCAGTTCGCCCTGCTCCAGCGCCGCGAGATCGCCCACCGCGCCCTCGTCCCGTCCTCCCTGCTGATCGACGACGCGGGCGCGGTGCACCTGGTCGACTTCGCCGACGGCGACATCGCCGCCACCGAACTCGTCCTCTGCTGCGACCTCGCCCAGCTCCTCACCACCCTCGCCCTCCGCGCCGGGGCCGCCCGCTCCGTCCGCACGGCCACCGCCGTCCTCGGCCCCGACCCCGTCGGCGCCGCGCTCCCCCTGCTCCAGCCCATCGCGCTCACCCACACCACCCGCCGTGCCCTCAAGCAGCACGCGAAGCGCACCGCCACCGCCCGGGCCGCCGAGGCGGCGGACGGGCGCGGCGGCGCGACCGGGGCCGGCTCCCCGTCCGAGGCCGGAGGCGCCCCCGGCACGGCGCCCGCCTCCCCTGTCGGCCCCACGACGGGCGCCCCCACCTCGGCGACCACCTCCACCGAGCCCGACCCTCACCACAACGCCCCCACCCCCGGCAACCTGCTCGACGAGATCCGCGCGGAGGTCCTGCGCACCCGCCCGCAGGTGGTGGGCCGACCGGTGCGGCTGGAGCGGTTGCGGCCGCGGACCCTGCTGGTCGTCGTGGGCGGCGTGGTGGCCGGGTGGCTGCTGATCCCGCAACTCTTCGCGGCCGAGGACAACCCGGTCTCCGCGCTGGCGGACGCCGACCCCTGGTGGCTCCTGCTGGCGCTGGCCGCCGCGGCGACGAGCCACGTCGCGGCGGCGATGGGCTTCGTCGGCTTCGTGCCGGAGCGGCTGGACTTCCGCAACGCGGTGCTGGCGCAGGTGGCCGGGTCGTTCGTGAAGCTGGTGTCGCCCGGCGGCGTCGGCGGCGTCGCGCTGAACACCCGCCTGTTGCAGCAGGCCGGCATCCCCACCGCACAGGCGCTGTCCAGCGTCGGCGTGGGAACGCTGATCGGCCTGGTGCTACACCTGCTGCAGCTGGGGGCCTTCGTCTACCTGCTGGGTTTCGAGCCCGGCGGCTCCGAGCTGGACGCGCTGCCCGCCGTGGTCGGCGGACTGGCGGGTGCGGCGGCGCTGCTGGCGGTGGTGTCGGCGATCCCGGTGGCCCGGCGGTGGCTGGCGACGCGGCTGCGGCCGCTGACGGCCGAGGTGCTGCCCCGGCTGCTGGACCTGCTGCGCAGTCCGACCCGGCTGGCGGTGGGGGTCACCGGGCAGCTCCTGGTGTCGATCTGCCTGATCGCCTGCCTGTACTGCTGTGCCCGGGCGATCGGTCGGGAGCCGTCCTTCGCCTCGGTCGCGGTGGTGTTCCTGGTGGGCAACGCGGTGGGCAGCGCGGCGCCGACCCCGGGCGGGGCCGGTGCGGTGGACGGGATGCTGATCACACTGCTCCAGCAGACCGCCTCGATGGAGCGGGGCGGCGCGCTGGCCGCGGTGGCGCTGTACCGTCTGCTGACGCTGATCCTGCCGGTGCTGCCTGGCTGGGCGGCCTTCGTCTGGCTGCAACGGCGCCGGGCCCTGTAGCGGGTACGGCCCCGCGTCGATCTGCCCTCCGAGGCCCGGAGCGCGACCCCGCCCCGGCGCCCGCCGGCTACTCCCGGTACTCCTCCTCGTCGTGCCGGACCGGCCGGGTCTGCTCCACGACGTCCGCGACGTTGGTCGCCGGGTCCGCACCGACGGCCCGGCGTTCGGCCACCTCGTCGTACGTGTCGCCCTCGGGTGCCTTCTCGTCGGGCTCGACGGTCTCGGCGGTCTCCTCGATCAGGTATTCCTCGTGCTGTTCCTGCGGCATGGCATCCGTCCTCACTGTTCGGAGGCCTTCACGGGCCCGGCTGGCGTACTGGCAGTATCCGCCGCGCGGCGCCGGGACGCGACGTGCCGACACCGCTCCGGCGTGTTGCCGGGGCCCTGCGGATCCGCTGCCCAACCGGCCCGATTGACCCACGAAACAGCCCACTGAATGACCCAAGGGCGGGGTGCATTCCGCGCCTAGGGTCGTAGCCATGACGACGAACGCGACGACGAACGCGACCGCCCGGACCGCCGACGCCCCCGAGGCCCCCGCGGCTCCCGAGGCGCCCGCCCGCCTCGACTACGCCCGCACCGCCCCCAAGGTGTTCCGCGCGATGATCGCCCTGGACGCCGCCGCCCGCGAGGGCCTCGACCCGGCCCTGGTCGAGCTCGTCCAGATGCGCACCTCCCAGCTGAACGGCTGCGCGTACTGCCTGGACATGCACGCCAAGGACGCCCGCAAGGCCGGCGAGACCGACGAGCGGATCTACCTGCTGCCGGTCTGGCCGGAGGCCCCGGCCGGGGTGTACACCGAGCGCGAGCGGGCCGCCCTGGCGCTGGCCGAGGAGGTCACCCGGATCGGCGGCGGCGTCTCGGACGCGGTGTACGCCCGGGCCGCCGCGCACTTCGCGGAGGCCGAGCTGGCGCAGCTGATCTCGGTCTGCTTCACGATCAACGCCTGGAACCGCATCAACGTGGCCACCCGCAAGACCCCCGGCACCGCCTGACCCGCACCACGGCCCAGACCCCCGTCCGGGCCACCGGGGTACGAGGCCACCGGGGTACGATCGGTGCCGTACAAAGGGCTAACCCACACCCACCCGGTGGCCCCGAGGCCCATACGAACGACGGGGAAATCATGTCCGGCTCGCACTACTTCACCGGTGCACCCGAGGTCGCCAGCGACCGCCGGCCGATCACGGTCTCCCTGCCGGACCTCACCCTGGAACTGACCACCGACACCGGGGTGTTCTCCCGCAACCGGCTCGACCCGTGCACCCGGATCCTGCTGGAGCACGCCCCGCAGCCGCGGGTGCGCGGCCCGATCCTGGACATCGGCTGCGGCTACGGTCCGATCGCGCTGACCTGGGCGAGCCGCCGCAAGCGCCTCCCGGTCTGGGCGGTGGACGTCAACGAGCGCGCCCTGGAGCTGGTCCGGCTGAACGCCGAGGCGCTGGGGCTCGGCAACGTCCAGGCCGTCCTGCCCGACGACGTCCCCGAGGACGTCCGCTTCGCCACCATCTACTCCAACCCGCCGATCCGGATCGGCAAGGCCGCGCTGCGCCGCCTGCTCACGCACTGGCTCGACCGGCTGACCCCGGACGGCTCGGCGTTCCTGGTGGTGCAGAAGCACCTGGGTTCGGACTCGCTCCAGAAGTGGCTGAACGAGCAGGGCTACCCGACCACGCGGGTCACCTCGGTCAACGGGTGCCGGATTCTGGAAGCGCGGCCCCGCCCCGAGGTGGGCGAGGGCTCCGAGAGTGGACGAGGTACGACGACGTGAAGCAGCTGCGCGGGACCGAACTGAAGCGCCTGCACCGCTCGTGGCGGCGCAGCAACGAGTTCCGGCTCGCGATGATCCTGGAGAACCTCCAGTCGCCGTTCAACGTCGGCTCGGTGGTCCGCACCGGCGCGGCGATGGGCGCGGAGAAGCTCTACCTCACCGGGGACACCCCGTCGGTGCGCTCGTCCGGCGCGCAGAAGGCCGCGATGGGCACCGACAAGTACCTGAAGGTGGAGCACTTCCCGACCGTCGCCGAGGCGGTCGCGGCGGCCAAGGCGGACGGCTTCAAGGTCGTCGGCCTGGAGCTGGCCGACGAGGCCGTGCCGATGTTCGCCGCCGAGCTGACCCCGGCGGTGGCCTTCGTGCTCGGACACGAGGACCGCGGGATCACGCCCGAGGCACTGGCGCTGTGCGACCAGGTGGTGTTCGTGCCGCAGCTGGGCCGCGTCGGCTCGCTGAACGTCTCCGCGGCCGCGACGGTGGCCTGCTACGAGGCGCGCCGGCAGGGCTACGCGATCAGCGGCACCCCGGACGGCGACCTCGCGGGCGACCTCGCGGGCGACCTCGGAGACGACGAGTAGCACCCCGAAGCCACCAGGAGAGCCCGGGCCGTCGCCATCCGCCGATGGTCCGGGCTCCCGGCTTCCATCAGCCCCCCGGCCCGACACCTGGGCTCGGCCCGTTCCTCCGCCCGTCACCCAGCCCGTTCCTCCGCCCATCGCTCAGCCCTTGCCCTGCCCTCACCTCATCCCATCACTCACCCCTTGACGTTCCGTCGGGCGGCGCCGACCAGGAACACCACCGCGAGCATCGCCGCGGACAGCGCCCCGACCAGCAGCGGCCCTGGACCGGCCGGGCCGCCGTTCACGCGCACGGCCCCCATGAAGTCGACGGCGGCGACGTTGTTGACGAGCACCCACCAGAGCGGCAGGTAGACCGCCTGGAAGAGCCGGTGGCTCCGACTCACCACACCGAGCGCCATGGCCAGCGACGGGACGAACAGCGCGCCGCCGACCCAATGGGCCGTCCCCGCACCGTCACCCGCCGCCAGCATGCGTATCAGCGGGGCGACGCCCGTCACCGCGGTGAGCACCAGCCCGGACGCCCACTCGGCCAGCAGCCGGCGCCGGGCCGACGGGTAGGCACCGAGCAGCACCTCCAGGCCGTTCTCGACCTGCTGGCTGCCGAGCCGGGACCAGATCAGGACCGGCCACAGCCAGGCCAGGGGCAGCAGCAGCCCGGTGACGGCGTTCACCGGCAGGACGAACCCGGCCACCGTCAGCCCAGCCGCGACCAGCCACCACCAGCGGGAGACGCCCTGCATCAGGATGCGGACCTCCCCCGCCAACAGCCGGCCGAACGCGCCAGCCCACCGCGGTTCGGTCCGCGGCAGCGCACCCGGCGCGGTCGCCCAGCGCACCCCCGCGGGCTCCGTCCCGGCGGCCGCGGCCGGTTCTCCGTCCGCCACCGGGGTGGCAGCCGCCGTCCCGGAACCGCGCGCGGGATCGAACCTCCCGAACCACAGGGCCGGCAGCAGCGCCACCACGAGCGCCGTCAGGATCAGCGCCAGCCGGCCGAGGACGAACCCGGAGGACGGGTCGAACCCCTCCCAGAGGAAGGTGCCCAGCGGCTTGTCGACCTTGGTCAGGCCGAGGCTGAACCCGCCCGGCTCGACCACCCGCTGCTGCGCCTCCAGCGCCGCGCCCATCGACCGCGCGACCTGGTGCACGCCGAGACCGTCCAGCGGCGCGGAGGCCGACTGCCCGCCGATCGCGATCACCATGGCCAGCACGAACCAGACGACGTTCCCGAAGCCGCCCCGCAACAGCGGCACCGTCTCGAACAGGAGCGCCGTGGCCGCGGTGAGCGCCATCAGCGGCAGCGAGAGCAGCAGGAACGGCTCCACCAGGGCTATCGGGTCCACCGCGCGGTCCTCACCACGGGCGAGCTGCATCAACAGCGCGGTGACGGCCAGCACGCCGACCATGGAGGCGAGCACCAGCAGGCTGCTCAGGAACTTGGCCAGGAGGTACTGGAAGGTACGCAGCGGGGTGGCGGCGAGGACCTGGCCGACCCCGGTCGCCCCGTCCCGCGCGATGCCGCTGCGCACCACGTAGAAGCCGCCGAAGGTGAGCCAGAGCGCACCGGCCAGCGCGGTAACCGCGCCGACGTAGGCGCTGTTGTACACGCCCCGGTTGCCGCCCACGTCCATGATCGTCCAGTGGCTGCCCGGGTCCGGTACCGCCAGGTAGCCGAGCCCGACCGCGGCGAGCAGCGTCACCGCGTACACCGGCCGGCGCACCCGGTCGCGGAAGTCGCCGACCGCCAGTCGCCCGATCATCGGCTCACCGCCCCTTCCGCGACCCGGTCCCGCTCCCCCGAGCGCTGGATGACGCCCAGGTACGCGTCCTCCAGGTCCGGCGCCACCGGGACCGCGTCCGCCCACGGCCGCCCGGCGGCGATCACCCGCAGCCGCACGCCGTTCCCCGTCCGCACCATCCGGCTGACCACGTGGCCGGCCTGCACGGCCTGCACCTCGGCCGGATCGACCACCGCCTCCCACACCTGCCCGTCGATCTCCCGGAGCAACTCGTCGGGCGCGCCCCGGCGCAGCAGCCGGCCGTGCGCGACCACCGCGATGTCGGAGGCGACCGACTCCACGTCGGAGACGATGTGGGTCGACAGCATCACCACCCGCTCCGCCGCGAGCTCGCTGAGCAGGTTGCGGAAGCGCACCCGCTCCTCCGGGTCCAGGCCCGCGGTCGGCTCGTCGACCACGATCACCTTGGGATCGGCCAGCAGCGCCTGCGCGATCCCGACCCGGCGGAGCATGCCGCCCGAGTACGTGCCGAGCGGCCGCCGGACCGCCTCGGTCAGGTTGACCAGCTGGATCAGCTCGTCGATCCGCGCCCTGGCGGACCGGGCTCCGAGCCCCTTGGCAGCCGCCAGGTACGACAGGAACTCCCGCGACGTCAGGTTCGGGTAGACCCCGAAGTCCTGTGGCAGGTAACCGAGTTCCCGACGCAGCCGGTCCGGCTCCGCCACCACGTCGACCCCCTCGTACCGCACCTGCCCACCCGTGGGCCGGGTGACCGTCGCCACGATCCGCATCAACGACGACTTCCCGGCCCCGTTCGGCCCCAACAGCCCCACCATCCCGGGCCCGAGCCTCATCGTGATGCCGTCGACGGCCCGCTTGCCGCCCTTGTAGACCTTGGTGACACCGACCAGTTCGAGCATGCTCCCCGTCCTCACCCCTTGAGCTCCGTCTCGCGCCCGTCCCGCAGCACGGCGACCCCCTTGGGCACCTCGACCCGGAACTTCGCGTCACAGTTGGCCAGCCCCGAGCACCCCGCCCTGAGTTCGAGCACCCCGTCCTCGAGCGTCCAGGACGTCTTGGCCGTGCCGACCTTCCCGCTCGTGTCGAACCACCGGGTGACCTTCACGTCCGCCCGATCGCCCGCGACCAGATCCGTCGCGTGCCCGTGCGCCTTGACGTTCAGGCTCCTCCCGGCGAACTCGAACACCCTCTCCTCGGGCTTCGCATCCGCGGCATCGGCACACCCGGCCAGCACCACCAGCCCGGCCAGCACGAGCCCGACCACCCCGTGTCCCGACCTCGCCCGTCCACCCACCACACCCTCCGGAACCTCCACCCGGACCCGCCCCTCGGACCCACCCGAAGCCTCCCCGATCCCCACCCCCCTGCCATCTGCCGTTCGGCAGATATCCCCCATGACCAAGGACAGAGTTTCCCGCCAACGCAAAAGGGGAGTGTCATGAATCAGGTGGACACCCTGATCAAGGGAGACACTGATGAGCTCGCTGACGGATCACCGGATCGGGTCGGTTCCTGACGGGTCGGTTTCGTCGGAGTCGGAACCTGCCGATGACTTGGGCATGGGGCCGAGGAAGAACACGGGTGCGTCGGATGTGGTGGCGTCGGTCGCCGAGCTGGCGGCCGAGCAGGCCCGGGCCGGCGGGATGCAGCTGCTCGGCGAGGGCGGGCTGCTGCAGCAGCTGACCCGGCACCTGCTCCAGGAAGCGCTGGAGGCCGAGATGGACGAGCACCTGGCCTCGTCCGCGGGGCAGGGCCGCTCGGCGCGCAAAGGCGGCAACGCGCGCAACGGCTACCGGATGAAGACCGTGATGACCGAGGCCGGGCCGGTCACGCTCGAGGTCCCGCGGGACCGGGCCGGCACGTTCGAGCCGAAGGTCGTGCCCCGGCACGCCCGCCGAACCGAAGGCCTGGACAACCTGGTCATCTCGCTGACTGCGAAGGGCCTGACCTCCGGGGAGATCGTCGCGCACCTGGCCGAGGTCTACGGCATGACCACCAG
>NZ_JBEXJK010000123.1:0-20320 GCF_040609095.1 Kitasatospora sp. NPDC004799 | reverse complement strand
GGCGGCACCTCGCTGACCCGGGAGGCCCGCACCATCGGCCGCTCGCTCGCCGCCGACGACCTCGCGGCCGCCCGGGAGCGGCTGCCGCACCTGTGCGGGCGGGACCCGAGCGCGCTGGACGGGCAGCAGATCGCCCGGGCCGTGGTCGAGTCGGTGGCCGAGAACACCGCCGACGCCGTGGTGAACGCGCTGACCTGGGGCACCCTGGCCGGCACCCCCGGCCTGCTGGCCTTCCGCGCCGTGAACACCCTGGACGCCATGGTGGGCCACCGCTCGCCGCGCTACGCCCGGTTCGGCTGGGCCTCGGCCCGGCTGGACGACCTGGCGGGCTGGCCCGGCGCCCGGCTGACGGCCCTGCTGACGGTGGCCGCCGCGCCCGAACCCCGGACGGCCTGGCGGGTCTGGCGGCGCGACGGCTCCGCGCACCCGAGCCCGAACGCGGGCCAGGCCGAGGCGGCGTTCGCCGGCGCGGTGGGCGTCCGGCTGGGCGGGACGCTGCGGTACGGCGAGCGGGTGGAGGACCGGCCGGTGCTGGGCGCGGAGCTGCGGCCGGTGACGGTGGACGACATCGAGCGGGCCTGCGCGCTCTCCCGGCGGGTGGGCGCACTGGCCCTGGGTACGACGGTCGCGGGGCACGTCCTGCTGCGGATGCTGCTGAGGAAGAGGGGACGGGCATGACGAACGCGCTGCTGGTCGCGGGGACGACCTCGGACGCGGGCAAGAGCGTGGTGACGGCCGGGATCTGCCGTTGGCTCGCCCGCCAGGGCGTGCGGGTCGCGCCGTTCAAGGCGCAGAACATGTCGCTCAACTCCTTCGTCACCGCCGACGGCGCCGAGATCGGCCGGGCCCAGGCGATGCAGGCGCAGGCCGCCCGGGTGGAGCCGGAGGCGGCGATGAACCCGGTGCTGCTCAAGCCGGGCGCGGACGGCCGAAGCCAGGTGGTGCTGCTCGGCCGGCCGGTGGCCGAGGTGGGCGCGCTGGACTACCGCGAGCGCAAGCCCGTCCTGCTGGAGCGCGCCCTGGAGTGCCTGGCCGACCTGCGCCGCCGCTACGACGTGGTGGTCTGCGAGGGCGCCGGCTCGCCCGCCGAGATCAACCTGCGCGACCGCGACATCGCCAACATGGGCCTGGCCACGGCCGCCGGCCTGCCGGTGGTGGTGGTCGGGGACATCGACCGCGGCGGCGTCTTCGCCGCGATGTACGGGACGCTGGCGCTGCTGTCGGCGGAGGACCAGCGGCACGTGGCGGGCTGGTTCGTCAACAAGTTCCGCGGCGACTCGCGGCTGCTGGCGCCCGGGCTGGAGATGCTGCACGAGCTGACCGGACGTCCGGTGCTGGGCACGCTGCCGATGCTGCCCGGGCTCTGGCTGGACGCCGAGGACTCGCTGGACCTGTCCACGGTGGTCGACCGGGCGGACGGGCCGGGGCCGCTCGGCGCGGACGTGCTGCGGGTGGCCGTGGTGCGCTTCCCCCGGCTGTCCAACTTCACCGACGTGGACGCGCTCGCGCAGGAGCCGGGCGTGCTGGTGCGCTGGGCGACCAGGCCGGAGGAGCTGGCCGACGCCGACCTGGTGGTGCTGCCCGGCACCCGGGCCACCGTCGCGGACCTCGCCTGGCTGCGCGAGCGCGGCCTGGAGCCGGCCCTGACGGCGCGGGCGGCGGCCGGGCTGCCGGTCCTCGGGGTCTGCGGCGGCTACCAGATGCTGGCGTGGTCGATCGTGGACGAGGTCGAGTCGAAGGCGGGCGCCGTCGACGGACTCGGCCTGCTGCCGACCCGGGTGCGGTTCGGCGCCGATAAGGTGCTGGCGCGGCCGGTCGGCGAGGCGTACGGGCAGCGGGTCGAGGGCTACGAGATCCACCACGGGGTGGTGGCGGTCGAGGGCGGCGATCCGTTCGTCTCCGACGGCGACGGACGGGGTCTGGACGGCTGCCGGGCGGGCGCGGTCTGGGGCACGACCTGGCACGGCGTGCTGGAGAACGACGGGTTCCGCCGTGAACTCCTGCGCGAGGTCGCCGAGTTGTCCGGCCGGGCGTTCGTCCCGGCGCCGGACACCTCCTTCGCCGCGGCGCGCGAGGCCCGGCTGGACCGGCTGGGCGACCTGATCGAGGAGCACGCGGACACCGACGCGCTGTGGAAGCTGATCGAGGGCGGGGTGCCGGCGGCCGGATCGCTGCCGTTCCTGCCGCCCGGGGCCCCTGGGAGTGAGGCATGAGCCGGGTACGGCGGCGGAGCCGGGCGGGATCGCGGTGCCTCGCGGAACCGCGCCGGCAGGCAGGGGTGCGGTGGCAGCCGGAGCTGCGGCGGCAGGCAGGACCACAGGACCGGGCACGACAGGAGTGGGGTACGGCATGAGTGACGTCCGCTATCCGTTCACCGCGGTCGTCGGCATGGCCGACCTGCGACTCGGGCTGCTGCTGAACGCGGTCTCCCCGGCCGTGGGCGGCGTGCTGGTGCGCGGCGAGAAGGGCACCGCGAAGTCGACCATGGTGCGCGCGCTGGCCGGCCTGCTGCCGTCCATCGCCACCGTGGACGACTGCCGCTTCGCCTGCGACCCGGGCGCGCCCGACCCGCAGTGCCCGGACGGGCCGCACGTCGCCCCGTCCGCCTCCGAACGGCCCTCCCAGCTGGTCGAGTTGCCGGTCGGTGTGGCCGAGGACCGGATCGTCGGCTCGCTCGACCTGGAGCGGGCGCTGGCCGAGGGCGTCAAGGCGTACGAGCCCGGACTGCTCGCCCGGGCGCACCGCGGCGTGCTCTACATCGACGAGGTGAACCTGCTCCAGGACCACGTGGTGGACCTGCTGCTGGACGCCGCCGCGATGGGCCGCTCCTACGTCGAGCGGGAGGGCGTGTCGGTGCGGCACGCGGCCCGGTTCCTGCTGGTCGGCACCATGAACCCGGAGGAGGGCGAGCTGCGGCCGCAGCTGCTCGACCGGTTCGGCCTGACCGTCGAGATCGCCGCCACCCGGGACCCGGCCGAGCGCGCCGAGGTCGTCCGCCGCCGGCTCGCCTACGACGCGGACCCGGCCGGCTTCGCCGCGCGGTTCGCCGGGGAGGAGCGGGCACTCGCCGAACGCATCACCGCGGCCCGGGAGTTGCTGCCCTCGGTCGAGCTGACGGATGTGGCGCTGCGTCAGATCACCGCCGTGTGCGCGGCGTTCGAGGTGGACGGGCTGCGCGCGGACATCGTGATGGCCCGCACGGCCGTCGCGCTGGCCGCCTGGGACGGGCGCACCGAGGTGCTGGAGGAGGACGTCCGCCAGGCCGCCCGGCTGGCCCTGCCGCACCGGCGCCGCCGCAACCCCTTCGACGCCCCCGGGCTGGACGAGGAGCAGCTGGACCGGACGCTGGAGGAGCACGCGCAGCAGGACGACCCGGAGCCCGAGGGCGACGGGCCCGGTCCGGACGGCGGTGGGCCCGACGGCGGTCCTGACGGCGGTCCTGACGGTGACGGCCCTGGCGACGGCGGTCCTGACGGGGGCGGCCCCGACGGCGGCGGCGCGCCCGAGCCGTCCGCTGCCGACGCCCCCCGGGGCGCCGACGGCGACGATCGCGCCGAGGAGCCCGCGCAGCCGCCCGTACCGGCCCAACACCCGGCGCCCGCACGGGAGTCGGCGCCGGTCGCGGCCGGGGACCCGTACCGGACCAGGCTGTTCACCGTCCAGGGCACCGGACACGGCGCCCAGGGCCGCCGCTCCCCCGCCGAGACCACCGGCGGGCACACCATCCGCGCCCGCCGCCCGCAGGGCGCGCTCGGCCGGCTGCACCTGACCGCCACCCTCCAGGCCGCCGCGCCGCACCAGGCGGCACGCGGGCGCAGCGGGCGGGCACTGGTGCTGAAGAAGGACGACTTCCGCGAACAGGTGCGCCAGGGACGGGAGTCCAACCTGGTGCTGTTCGTGGTGGACGCCTCCGGCTCGATGGCCGCCCGGCAGCGGATGACCGCCGTCAAGGGCGCGGTGCTGTCGCTGCTGATGGACGCCTACCAGCGCCGCGACAAGATCGGCATGATCACCTTCCGGGGCACCGGGGCCGAGCTGGCGCTGCCGCCCACCTCCTCGGTGGAGGTCGGCGCGGCCCGGCTGGAGTCGCTGCCCACCGGCGGGCGGACCCCGCTGGCCGAGGGCCTGCTGCGCGCGCACGAGGTGCTGCGGGTGGAGCGGCTGCGCGACCCGAACCGGCGCCCGCTGCTGGTCGTGGTGACCGACGGCCGGGCCACCGGCGGGCGGGACGCGCTCGCCCGCTCGCGCCACGCGGCCGCGCTGTTCGCGGCGCAGGGCACCGCGAGCGTGGTGCTGGACTGCGAGTCCGGCCCGGTCCGCCTGGGCCTGGCCCGTACGCTGGCCGGGCTGCTCGGCGGCACCGCCGTCAGCCTGGACGAGCTGCGCGCCGAGGGCGTGGCCTCGCTCGTCCGCGAGAACCGCGCCGAGAGCCGGTCCGGGAACCGGTCCGGGACCGGGTCCGCGGACCGTTCCGTGAACCGTGCGACCACCACGATGCGAAAGGCGGCCTGAGCCGACATGCCCAAGGGAGTCCCCGAGAGCGTCCCCGACGACGGCCTGACGACCCGTCAGCGCCGTACGCTGCCGATCACCGCCGTGCACACCGGCCCGGGCAAGGGCAAGTCCACGGCCGCGTTCGGCATGGCCCTGCGGGCCTGGAACCAGGGCTGGTCGGTCGGGGTGTTCCAGTTCGTGAAGTCCGCCAAGTGGAAGGTCGGCGAGGAGAACGCGCTGCGCGTGCTCGGCGCCTCCGGCGAGGGCGGCACCGTCGACTGGCACAAGATGGGCTCGGGCTGGTCCTGGATCCAGCGCTCCGCCGAGCAGGAGATGTCCAGCGAGGAGGCGGCCAAGGAGGGCTGGGAGCAGGTCAAGCGGGACCTCGCGGCCGAGACCTACCGCTTCTACGTGCTGGACGAGTTCACCTACCCGATGCACTGGGGGTGGATCGACCCGGACGAGGTGGTGGCCGTGCTCAAGGACCGCCCGGGCAGCCAGCACGTCGTCATCACCGGCCGGTACGCACCCGAGGCGCTGACCGGGTTCGCCGACCTGGTCACCGAGATGACCAAGGTCAAGCACCCCATGGACGCCGGCCGCAAGGGCCAGCGCGGTATCGAGTGGTAGACCGTTGAGCACCGGCCCCGTGAACGTCCCCCGCCTCGTCGTCGCCGCCCCCTCCTCGGGCGCCGGCAAGACCACCGTCGCCACCGGCCTGATCGCGGCGCTCGCCGCCCGCGGGCTGGCGGTGTCGCCGCACAAGGTCGGCCCCGACTACATCGACCCGGGCTACCACGCGCTCGCCGCCGGGCGCCCGGGCCGCAACCTGGACGCCTTCCTGTGCGGGCCGGAGCGGATCGCGCCGCTGTTCCTGCACGGCGCGGCGGGGGCGGACGTCGCGGTGGTCGAGGGGGTCATGGGCCTGTTCGACGGCGCCTCCGGGCGCGGCGAGCTGGCGTCCACGGCGCACGTCGCCAAGCTGCTGCGGGCGCCGGTGGTGCTGGTGGTGGACGGCTCCTCGCAGTCCCGTTCGGTGGCCGCGCTGGTGCACGGCTTCGCCTCCTGGGACCCGCAGGTGCGGCTCGCCGGGGTGATCCTCAACCGGGTCGCCTCCGACCGGCACGAGCAACTCCTGCGCGAGGCCCTGGAGGAGGGCTCCGGCGTGCCGGTGCTGGGCGCGCTGCGGCGCTCCGCGGCGGTCGCCACGCCGTCCCGCCACCTCGGACTGATCCCGGCGGTGGAGCGCTCGGCGGAGGCCCTCAAGGCGGTCGCCGACATGGGTGAGCTGGTGGCCTCCTCGGTCGACCTGGACGCCCTGCTGGAACTGGCCCGGACGGCACCGGAGTTGGACGCCGAGCCGTGGGACCCGTCGGCCGAGGCCACCCCGGTGGCCGGCCGGCCGCGGATCGCGGTGGCGGGCGGCGCGGCCTTCTCCTTCTCGTACGCCGAGAACGCCGAACTGCTCGGCGCGGCGGGCACGGAGGTGGTGCCGTTCGACCCGCTGCACGCCTCGGCGCTGCCCGAGGGCACGGCCGGGCTGGTCATCGGCGGCGGCTTCCCGGAGCTGTACGTGCGGGAGTTGAGCGGCAACGCCCGACTGCGGGACGCGATCGCCGCGTTCGCCGCCGCGGGCGGGCCGATCGCCGCCGAGTGCGCCGGACTGCTGTACCTGGGGCGGGAGTTGGACGGCCTGCCGATGTGCGGGGTGCTGGCCGCCGACGCCCGGATGACCGAGCGGCTCACCCTGGGCTACCGGGAGGCGGTCGCCCTGCACGACTCCCCGCTGGCGCCGGCCGGCACCAGGCTGCGCGGCCACGAGTTCCACCGCACGGTCTGCGAGCCCGGCGCGGGCGAACTCCCCGCCTGGGGCTGGCGCCTCCCGACCGGTCCGCGCACGGAGGGCTTCGCGGGCGGCAACGTGCACGCCTCGTACCTGCACCTGCACTGGGCGGGCGCGCCGGCGCTGGCGTCCTCGTTCGCGGCCGCGGCGGCGGGCTTCGCGGCGGGGGCCGGCTTCACCGCGGGGGACCGACGTTCGTAGCGCGGCGCGCGGTTGACCGGCAGGGGGCGTACGTAACGCCGCGACGCCGTGAGGTGTGCGGCCCTATGCTGCGCGCATGCATGCGATCGTCCTCAACGGCGGGTCCAGCTCCGGCAAGTCGAGCATCGCCCGGCGCCTGCAGGAGCTGCTGCCGGAGCCGTGGCTGCACCTCGGGGCGGACACCATGGTCGACGCGCTGCCGCCGTCGCTGCGGGCCGGCGGCGAAGGCATCGGCGGGCTGGAGGACGGGGACGGCACGGTCGAGGTCGGCCCGGTCTTCGCCGCGCTGGACGCCGCCTGGACGGTCGGGGTGGCGGCGATGGCCCGGGCCGGGGCCAGGGTCGTGGTGGACGAGGTGTTCCTCGGCGGGGCCGCTTCGCAGGCCCGGTGGCGGGCGGCGCTGGACGGCCTGGACGTGCTCTGGGTCGGGGTGCGCTGCGATCCGGCGGTGGCGGCGCGGCGGGAGGCCGCCCGCGGCGACCGGGTGGCCGGGATGGCCGCCGCGCAGGCCTCGGCCGTGCACGAGGGCGTCGCGTACGACCTGGTCGTCGACACCTCGCGGGCCTCGGCGGACGACTGCGCCCGGCTCGTCGCCGGGCGGGTGGCGTCCGGCGGCTGAGGCCGCGCCGGGCCCGAACCCGCCCCCGGCTCCCGGGCCTCGGGCCCGCCCTACCCGTCGAGCAGCGCCGCGAGGTAGCGGTCGACCTCCTCGCGCAGTTCCTGCGGCATCGGCACGTGCCAGTGCCCGCTGCCGGCCGTCGCGTTGAACAGCACGCCGTCGCACCAGCGGATCAACCGGCGGGCGTCCCCCGTCGGGTCGGTCGAGCCGGCGGCGGCGAGCAGCTCGGCGGCGCGCCGGGCGAAGCCGGCGCCCAGGCGGTCGTAGAGGGAGCGCAGTTCGGGCCTGCGGGTGGCCTCCAGGGCGAGTTCCAGGCGGGCCAGGGTGAGCCGGCGTCCGCCCGTGAGCGCCTGGAAGAGCACCTCGGCACCGACCACGGCCAGCAGTTCGCGCGGCGGGACGGCGGCCGCCTCCGCCAGCCCGCCCTCGGCGAGGACCGGGTAGTCGGCGGTCTCCCGTTCGACGATCCGGGTGAGCACGAGCTCCAGCAGGGCGGCCCTGGTCCGGGCGAGGTTGGAGGTCGAGCCCGCGGGCAGGCCGGACGCGTCGTCCACGGCGCGGTGGGTCAGCCCGCGCAGGCCGGTGTCGGCGATCAGGTCGATGGCGGCGTCGGCGATCAGGGTCGGGCGCGGGGGTGTCATGGGTCCGATCATGGCCTTTCCACTCGGGCTCCCCCAACTCACTACAGCCGTAGTTTACGCCGCACTACACATGTAGTACCGTCCTTCGGGTATCGGTCACTACAGCCGTAGTGACCAGATCGCGCGAGAAGAGGAGCCCCTCATGGGCCTGCAGCAGGCGATCGTCATCGGCGGCGGCATCGGCGGGCTCACCGCCGCCCTCGCCCTCCACCGCCAGGGCTTCCCGGTCCGCGTCCACGAGCGCGCCGACTCCCTCGAACCCGTCGGCGCCGGGCTCGCCCTGGCCCCCAACGCCCTGCGCTCCCTCGACCGGCTCGGCGTCGGCGGGCGCCTGCGCGCCCTGGCCACCCCGCACCCCGCCATCGGCCTGCGCCACCCGTCCGGCCGCTGGCTCGCCCGTACCAGCACCTCGGCCTTCGAGGCCTACTTCGGCGACACCATCGCCGCCGTCGCCCGCGCCGACGTCGTCGCCGCCCTGGTCGACGCGCTCCCGGAGGGCACCGTCCGCACCGGGTCGCCGGCCGCCCTCGTCACCGCCGGCAGCGCCACCGAGCCCGCCGTCGTCCGCACCGCCGACGGGGAGGAGACGGCCGACCTGGTCGTCGCCGCCGACGGCATCCGCTCCGCGACCCGGAGCCTGCTCTTTCCCGAACACCCCGGCCCCCGCTACAGCGGCTTCACCACCTGGCGCGCCGTCGTCACCCCCGACCGCCGCCCGGCCGCCGCCGGCGAGGTGTGGGGCCGCGGGTGCCTCGCCGGGATCGTCCCGCTCGCCGACGGCCGGGTCTACGTCTACGGCGCCGCCCTCGCCCCGGCCGGCGAACGGGCCGCCGACGGGGACGAGCGGGCCGAACTCCTGCGCCGGTACGGCGGCTGGTGCGCCCCCGTCCCGCAGCTGTTCGCGCTGGCCGAGCCCGAGCGCGTCCTGCGCCACGACGTCTGGGACCTCGCCGACCCGCTGCCCGCCCACCACCACGGCCGGGTCGCCCTCCTCGGCGACGCCGCCCACGCGATGTGCCCGTTCCAGGGCCAGGGCGCCTGCCAGGCCATCGAGGACGCCGTCGTCCTCGCCTCCCTGCTCACCCCCGGCACCGACCCGGCCGCCGCCCTGCCCGGCTACACCGCCGCCCGGCTCCCCCGCACCACCGCCGTCGTGGCCGGCTCCCGCCGCATCGGCGACCTCGTCGCCCTCCGCTCCCCCGCCGCCACCGGCCTGCGCACCACCGCCCTCACCCTCGCCGGCCTGCTCCCCGCCCGCGCCCTGCTGAGCCGCACCGCCCCCACGTACAACTGGCAGCCCCCGACCCTCCGCGGAGCGGCGTAGGGACGCGGCGGGCGTCGGCGTCCTTCAGGTGCCGGGGCAAGGCGTGGACGAGGTAGACCGTTTGGGCCACCTCACCGCACCCCGCCCCGGCGGTCACCTCGTACTCCCACTGCGGCAGCCCCGCACCCCCGGAGTCTGGGCTGACGATCGGGATCCCGCCCCGACAACGGGCTCGCCCGGATCGCCCCGAAGCAACGGCGGGCGTTGCCAGGCTCCTCGGCGCGCAGATCGCCCCACCCCTTGGCAGCCTCGCCCGTACCGAACCGGAGGCGCCACTCGCCGCCAACTGGTGGCGGCGGGACGTCGTCGCTGGGGAGGGGCCCGGTGAGCTCGGCCGTCACCCGGTCCAAACCGGCGTGCACGTCCGGCACGGCGACGTCACGCGTCGCGTCGGCGAGGTCGCCGACGAACTCGCGGACCTCCTCGGCCGACCGGCGCCCGGTCCAGGGGAAGGCCGCGGGAAAGGCCGGCAGCACCGCCCGTGCGCCCTCGTCGCTGCCGACGGGCGCGGTGAGCGGGCGCGCGGTGACGTCTGCGATCTGCTCGCGTCGGCGGCCGTTGTCAGTCGGGTCTGCGACGATGCGCGCCATGAGTGACTCCGGCCGTCGGGCCGTTGCCGAGTACTGGGACGCGGCTGCTGCAGCCTTCGACGAAGAGCCCGACCACGGCTTGCGGGCCGAGCCGGTGCGGGCAGCGTGGCTGCGGCGGGTTCGGGGGTGGGTGCCGCGCGAGGCGGCGGACGTGCTGGATGTCGGGTGCGGCACCGGGTCGCTGTCGCTGCTGCTCGCCGCGGACGGGCACCGGGTGACGGGAGTGGACCTGGCCCCGCGGATGATCGGGCACGCCCGGGCGAAGCTGGTCGCGGCGGGGTTGACGGCGCGGTTCGTGGTGGGCGACGCGGGCGCGCCGCCGCTCGGGGACGAGCGCTTCGACGTGCTGCTGTCGCGTCACCTGGTGTGGACCCTCCCCGAGCCCGAGCGGGCGCTGCGCGCCTGGGTGCGGCTGCTGCGGCCCGGCGGCCGACTGGTCCTGGTCGAGGGCCGCTGGCGGGAGGCCGGGCGGGCCGCCGGATCGCCGTACCCGGCCGGGGCCGGGAGGCTGCCGTGGAGCGGCGGGGTCGGCCCGGAGGAACTCGCGGCGGCCGTCCGGCCGTTGGTGTCCGAGCTGCGGGTCGAGCCGCTCAGCGGCGAGCCCGAGCTGTGGGGCGGCCCGGTGGACGACGAGCGGTACGCACTGGTCGCGCACCGTTGAGCGACCCGCCCAACATCCCGGCCCGCCGTTCCACCGGGCACCCGCGTCAGATGGGCTGGCCGAAGGTGCCGCGGAGCGGGTCGGCGCGGTGGCAGGCGGCGCAGCGCAGGCGGGTGTAGATCGCGACGGCGCCCATGAAGACGTCCTCGCGCCCGTCGGCCGGGGACTCGGAGGCGGCCGGCTCCCCGCAGTCCAGGCAGAGGCGGTGGGGCCGCTCGGCGAGCGAGCAGGCGCGGCAGATCAGGTGGGTCGGGTCCTCCGCGTGCACGACGACGGGCTGCGGCCCGCCGTGCAGCAGGTGGTCGCACCAGGTGCAGGACGCGTCCCGCTGCGAGGCCAGCATCCGGTTCCGGGTCTCCTGCTGCCACTTCGCCGCCTTCTCCGTCGGCACCGTGACCGGCGGCCCCCACCCCGAGGCGACGAGCCACCGGGCACCCTCCGCGCCGGCCGCCCGCAGCTGGTCGCCGACGGCGATGTCCCTCGGGGTCTTCTTCTTCATCGGGCCTCTCCTCCGGTGGGCTTCCGCAGGGGACAACGCCGCCGGGGCACCGCCGGACACGCGCCCCGGCGAACCGCCCGGCACGCCGCCCGGCCCCGCACGCCGCCCCGCCCGTCAGCCCAGCCGCAGGCGAAGGGCGCCCCCGGTGTCGAGGCCGAGCCCGGCGGCCCAGGCCAGCGCCTCGGCCATCGGGGCCTCGCGGTCCGCGAGACGGACGGCGGCGAGGCCCACCGGGACCCGGCCGGCCGCCGAGAGCTCCGCCCACTGGCGGCCGCTGAGCGCGAGGTAGCGCAGCTCGGGGAGGTCCGCCAGGACGGTCAGGTCACGGACGGCCGCACCGGAGAGGTCCAGGGCGCGCAGGTTCGGAACCGTCCGCAGCACGGCGAGGTCGACCGGCACCGCGCCGCCCTCCGCGGGCGTCGCCAACTCCAGTGCCCGCAGCGCGCGGTGGCCGGCCAGCGGGGTCAGATCGCCGCCCGCCAGGGTGACCCGCAGGGACTCCACGGGCAGCTCGCGCAGCGGCGTCAGGTCGGCCGTGACGGAGCGGTTGAGGTGCAGCCGCCGCAGCCGGGGCGCGGCCGTGAGGGGCGCGAGGTCCACCGGCCCCGCCGCGTCGTTGAGGTGCAGTGCCTGGAGGTGCGGCGGGACGGTGTCCGGGATCGCGCCGATGATCTCCCGCCGGACGGAGGCCCGGTCGGCGCCGGTCGCCTCCTCGCCGAACGCCCCGCCCGTCAGCCCGATCCAGTCCTCCTCGACCTCGTACGCGCCCGCCGCCAGCTGGTCCGCGTACCGGCCGAACAGCGCCGTCACGGACTCGGCGACGTACTGCGGACCCTCGTCGTGGTCGCGGCCGATCCGGATCACCTGGCCGGGGCGGCCGTCGCGGGCCGGGGCCAGGTCGACGGCGAGGAAGTTGCCGTCCCCGCCGCCGGCGAAGGGCAGCCAGGCCGGGTGTCCGCCGCAGCGGCGCACCGTCTCCGCCGGGTCCGCGTCGAGGACGACCGCGTTCCAGCCGAGGCCCCAGCCGAACCAGGCGGGCACGCTCAGGCGCTCGTGGACGGCGGCCATGCTCTTCAGCGGCAGCCAGCCGTAGCCGCCGACGAGGTGGCCCGACCGGCCGTCGACCTCGTCGCCGTCGGCGATCCGGTAGAGCGCCCGCAGGTCGGCGGGCAGGGCGTGGCCGAGGCTGCGTTCGACCGCCTCGATCCCGGCGTCGGAGGCGGCCGGCGGCAACCGGTCCGGGCGGCCGAGGATCGCGGCGCGGCGCTCCAGGCAGGTGCGGAGGTTCGCGGCGGCGAGGGCCGGGTCACCGGCCGGCGCGGCGGTGCCGGGCTCCTGCTCGGTGCCGGGCACGGGCAGCAGGTAGTCGTCGTCCAGGACGGCGAGGAAGCCGTCCCCGGAGGAGCGCAGGCTGCTGAGCGAGTCGTCGACCGCGGTCAGTTCGTGCTCCCCGGACGGGCGGCAGCGCAGTTCCAGGGTCATCCGCTGCCAGCCGCGGACCCGCCGGACGCCCTCGGCCAGCAGGTGCAGCTCCCCGAAGGGCGCCTGCACCGGTATCCGCCGGCCGACCGCGCCGGACACGACGTGGTCGCCGGAGTACGAGAGCCCGCCCGGGCCCGACGAGACGGCGAGCACGGCCTCCGTCCAGCCCTCCGGCGCCGCGGCGGCGATGCCCTCGGCGATCTTCCGCGCCGCCGCTCCGATCATCGGCTCGTCGACCTGCCCGCTGTCCTCGACCACTGCCCCGCCCTCTCGTGCGCCGTACTGCGCGACAGCATGTCAGGGGGCACCGACAGCGGCCGGGGCGGGGACACGCCGCCCGGTCCGTTCAGAGGAGCGGCTCGGTGTCCCCGTGCGCGATGAGGAGCTTGCGCAGCAGGGCGTCCAGCCGGGCGCGCTCGTCCGCGTCGAGGGCCGAGAGGATGCGCTCCTCGTTGTGGACGTGACCGGCCAGGGCGCCGTCGATCAGCTCCTTGCCGGCCGGGGTGAGGCGGACCAGGACGGCGCGGCGGTCGCTCGGGCAGGGGTTGCGCTCGACCAGGCCCTTGGCGGACAGCCGGTCGACCCGGTTGGTGATGGCGCCGGAGGTGACCATCGCGGACTTGAGCAGCGCGCGGGCGTTGAGCTCGTACGGCTCGCCGGAGCGGCGCAGGGTGGCCAGCACGTCGAACTCGGAGGAGTCCAGACCGCAGGTGGTGAAGTACTCGCGCAGGGCGTTGTCGACCCGGACGTTGAGCCGTCGCAGCCGGCCGATCAGGGCCATGGGTCCGGTGTCCAGGTCGGGGCGGGCCCGGGCCCACTGCTCGACGATGTCGTCCACGGTGTCGCGCTGCCGCATGTCCGCCGCCTCCCGGGGCCGTCCGCCCGAAGTCGTCCACTGCCTTCCCTACCCAGATATCTTAACATTCACATACTTGACGTTCGCCGATCTCGGGCGTAGAAATATCTCAACGTTCAGATAATCAACGTTCAGGGGGACGTCATGGACCGCAAGCGCGCAGCGATCGCCGCCACCGCCGCACTCGCCCCGGCCGCATGGGGCACCACCTACCTCGTCACCACCCAGCTGCTGCCCGAGGGCCGCCCGCTGCTGCTCGCCGCGCTCCGCGCGCTCCCGGCCGGACTCCTGCTGCTGCTGATCGGCCGCCGACTTCCCAAGGGGCGCTGGTGGGGGCGCGCGGCCGTGCTCGGGATGCTGAACATCGGGCTGTTCTTCCCGCTGATGTTCGTCGGCGCCTACCGCCTGCCCGGCGGCGTGGCCGCCACCATCGGGGCGATCCAGCCGCTGCTGGTCGCCGGGTTCTCGATCGGGGTGCTGCGGGTGCGGCCCGGCCGGCGGGCGGTGTTCGCCGGACTGGTCGGGGTCGGCGGTGTGGCCCTGCTGGTGCTCAAGAGCGGCGCCCGGCTGGACGGGATCGGGATCGCCGCGATGGTCGCCGGGGTCGCGCTGATGGCCATGGGCACCGTCCTCACCCGACGCTGGGGCCGCCCCGAGGGCGCCACCCTGCTCGACCTCACCGCCTGGCAGCTCCTGGCCGGCTCGGTCTTCCTCGTCCCGCTCGCCGCCGTCGTCGAGGGCGCGCCGCCCGCGCTGAGCGCCGCCAACCTGGCCGGCTTCGCCTACCTCGGCCTGTTCGGCACCGCGCTCGGCTACTTCCTCTGGTTCCGCGGCATCGAGCAGCTCGGCGCCGGCCCCGCCTCGTTCCTGGGCCTGATCAACCCGGTCGTCGCCACCCTCGGCGGCCTCGTCGTCCTCGGCCAGACCCTCACCCCCTGGCAGGTCCTCGGCCTCCTCCTCGCCCTCGGCGCCCTCCTCGTCGGCCAGGCCCCCGCCCGCCACCCCCCGAACGTTTGCGCCCCGCCGGGCACGCCTCGGCGGGGCGCTCGCCTGCTCGGCGCTCGGCGGACGGAGGGACGGACGGGCCGCGTGGGAGGCGAGGCAGCCCGTGGCACGGGCGTGGGTGCGACGGGCGGTGACGGTGTAGGTGGGGAGGTCGGTAGGGCAGCCCGCCGCCCCGAGTGTTTACGCCCCGCCGAGTTCGCCTCGGCGGCGTCGGCGTGCTCGGCAGCTGGCGGAGCGCCGCGCGGGCGATGGGGTAGCCGGTGGCACAGACGTGAATGTCGGCGGTGCCGAGCCACCAACCCCCTCCCGAACACACTTCCCCCTACCCCGGCGGGGCGCAGGCGGGATCGGCGATCGACGGAAGGATGACGGGCCGGCGGCGCGGAGGTGGATCCGGCGGCAGTGAGCGCGCGGATGGGAAGCCGGTCCCGGCCAGGCCCCACCGCCGCAACCCCAGCCCCCGCCGAATCGGTGCGCCCGCGCGAACGACGGAAGCTCGAACCGCCGGCAGCAGGCCAGCCGGTGACGCGCACGGACACGTCGGCGGCGCCCGCCGACATGAGTCCGGCGGGCAAGGAGAGCGGGGTCGAAAGGTCGGTCCGACCAGACCCCCGTTGACCAGCGCCCGTCGGCGGCCGGACGGCGGGGCGCCAGTGTGTTCGACGGACGACAGGACCCGAGCCGTAGGAGCGACGGGCGGTGAGGAAGCGGCTGAGAGGCCGGTAGGCCGGCCCGCCCGCTGACCGACGCGCCCCCGAACGCCGGCGCCCCCGCCGCCCCACCCTCGACGGAACGCCGGAGTGCTCGACGGTCGGAGGAGCGCCGCGCGGGCGGCGGGTCAGTCGGCGGCGCGGAGCGGGGCACAAGCGTGCTCAGCGGTCGACAGAAGGATGACAGGCCGCCCGCTGAACGGGCACCTCCCCGAACACTGCGCCCCGCCGACCACACCTCGGCGGGGCGCCGGCGTGCTCGGCGGTCGGTGGGTCAGCCGGTGGCGCGGATGTAGATGTCGGCGGCGCCGGGGAGGCCACCGGGGATGGTGGCGACGTAGATGCGGCGGGCGGTGAGGGCGTGGGCGGGGAGGTCGGTGGGGCTCGGGGTGGGGCTCCAGGTCGGGGTCGGGATGGGGGTGGGCGTGGTCGGCGCGGGGGCGGGGGTGGGCTCCTCCGGGGCGGGCACGACGACGAGGGCCTGGTCGGTGGCCGGGTCCGCGGGCTCCGCGGGCTCCGCGGGGTCGGCAGCGGGCTCGCTGGGCTCCGGGGTGGGTTCGGAGAGGCCGGAGGCCCCGGCGGGGTCGGCCTCCGGCGAGGGGCTCTCGGCGGCGGCGGTGACGGCGGCGGTGACGGACGCGGAGGGCGAGGGCGAGGGCGTGACGGCCGGCGGCAGCGGGGACTCCGGGAGCTCCGGAGCCTCGGCCGGCTCGTCGCCGCCGAGGGCCGCGATCAGGTCGGCCGGCAGCCGGCCGGCCGGGCCGGGCGAGGGCAGGTCGTAGGCGCTGAGGAAGTCGCCGAGACCCGGCGCCCGGCCGCCGCCGAGGCGGTAGTGCAGGTAGGCGACCGGGGCGCCGTCGGAGGTGTGGGTGTAGACGGCGCCGACCGGGACGTAGAAGCGGCCGACGCCGGGGTGCTGGGACGGGTGGAAGCCGGCCAGGCGTTCGGCGCGGTCGCGGTCGGTCTCGCGGCCGGTGCGGCCGGCGGTGAGCGTGTTGACGCCGCGCACCACGAGGGCGGCGGCGACGGACACGCACAGCACCAGCCCGACGGCGACGGTGCGTCGCAGGACCGGGCGGCCGTGCAGCGCGGGCCAGGAGTCGGTCACCATGCGCTCGGGTGGGATGCCGTCCACGGTTGTCTCGCTCCCCCGTTCGATCAGAACGCTCGATCAGGACGTCTGATCAGGCCGTTCGTTCACGCCGCCTGACCAGGACGTCACACTCTGCTCGACGTGGGACCGTAGCCGAGAGTTCCTCAGCCCAGGTAGGCGGGGGCGACCGCGGCCTCGGTGACCGGCTGCGCGCTGCCCGATCCGTCGGCCGGGACGGTCCACAGGTCGGCGCCGTAGTCGCCGGGCAGGGCGTAGACCAGGGTCCCGGTGCCGGACCAGAGCGCCTGGTCGTCGATGTTGCGCTGCTCGGCGGTGGCGGTCTCGGCCATGGTGGCGAGGTCGAGCACGTACAGCCGCCACGGGGCGTCGGCGGGCAGGCCGGGGACGCGCTTCTTGTACGCGACGCGGGTGCCGTCCGGGGAGAGCGAGGGGCACTCGACGTTGTCGTGCAGGGTGGTGAGGGTGCGGGCGGCGAGGTCGCCGCGGACCAGGTGGGTCTTCCCGGCGCTGGCGAGGGTGGCGTAGAACGTGCTGTCGTCGGCGAAGGTGACGCCCCAGATGTTGACGTCGTGCGCCTGGTACGGGTGGCCGTCCAGGACGACCGCGAAGTCCTCCAGGTTCTCCCGCAGGTTCCAGTCCCGGACGTCCACGATCGAGGTCCGGGTGGAGAAGTCGCTGCCCGCGTACGAGTCGCCGCTGACGAAGACCGTCCAGGCGGCGAGGTGCCCGGACGGGGAGACCCGGGAGCGGGTGGGGATGCCGGCCGCCGGGAACGAGCGGAGCTCGCGCAGGTGGTCGTCCAGGACCACGGCGCGGTAGCTGTCCTCCAGCGCGCCGCGCTGGGCCTGGAGGCAGATGCCGGTGCCGGCGGCGGCGTGGAAGCGCAGGCACTGGACGCCGGAGGCGGTGCGCGGGCCGTCCGGGTGGTCGGCGGCGACGGTGGTGATCTCGTCCCGGTGCGGGCCCCAGGCCATGTTGCGGAACAACAGCTGTCGTGCCCCGGACTGCACCTGTAGTGACACCGGGCCGGATTCGACGGACGGCCCGCCGGGCTGGGCCTGGTCCCGGCGGGAGGTGCGGTCGGCGGCGTGCAGGACGGCCCCGGTGCCGACCGCGCCGAGCAGCACGACGGCGACCAGCAGGATGATCATCCTGGTCCGGTTCGGCAGGTTCATCGGGTCTCCTCCGGGGTGTTCGCGGCCTCGGGCTCCGACTGTCCGGCGCCGGGCTCGGGTTGCCGGTCAACGGGCTCGGACGGCCCGCCGACGGGTTCGGACGGGCGCAGCACCGCCGCCGCCCCGAGCACGCACAGCGCCAGCGCGCCCGCCGACCAGCCCAGCGCCGCCGGGCCGCCGACCACCCCCCACAGCGCGCCGAACAGCAGCGAGCAGGCGAACCGGGCCAGCGCCTGCCCGGTGCCGACCAGGGCGAGCCCGGCGCCGCGCTGCTCGGCGGGTACGGCGTCGGCGGCCGCGGCGGCGAGCACGCCGTCGGTGGCCGCGTAGAAGGTGCCGTGCAGGACCAGCACGCAGACCACCACCGGCAGTCCGCGCAGCGGCGAGAGCAGCAGCCCGTACCCGAGCAACAGCACCCCGTGCCCGGCGAGGAAGAGCCGGTGGCGGCCGATCCGGTCGGCGAGCGCGCCGAGCGGGACGGCGAGCAGCAGGAAGGCGGCCGCGGTGCCCAGCGGCAGCAGCGGGAACAGGCCGACGGGCAGGTCCAGCCGGCGCTGGACGAGCAGGTAGAGGAAGGAGTCGCTGACGGTGGTGAGGCCGAGCAGGACGGCGCAGAGCGTCAGCCGGCGCAGCCCCGGCAGCCGCAGCAGGGTGAGGCTGTCGCGCAGCGAGGGCGCGGACGCCGACGGGTCGTCCCCCCGCTGCCGGTTCGGCACGAACAGCAGCAGGATCAGCACGCCGAGCGCCGCGACGCACGCGCTGACGGTGAACACCGCGTCGTAGCCGTGCCGTTCGCCGCCGTCGGCGAGCAGCGGACCGCCGGCCAGTCGCAGCACCAGGAAGGCGGTGAGCGGGCCGAGCAGGGCGCCGGCCGTGTCCATCGCCCGGTGCACCCCGAACGCCCGGCCGCGGTGGGCGGGTTCGGTGGCGAGCGAGATCATCGCGTCCCGGGGCGCGGTGCGCAGGCCCTTGCCGGTGCGGTCGACGGCGATCACGGCGCCGATCAGCGGCACGGTGTGGACGAACAGCAGCAGCGGCCGGCACAGCGCGGACAGCCCGTACCCGACGGCCGCGACGGCCTTGTGGCGGGCGGCGCCGTCGCGGCCGCGGCGGTCGGAGAGGTGGCCGCCGACCAGCCGGACCAGGGCGCTGAAGCCGTTCTGGATGCCGTCGAGCAGGCCGAAGCCGAGCGGGGAGAGGCCGAGGCCGGTGAGCAGGTAGAGGGGGAGGACGGCGGTGACCATCTCGGAGGAGATGTCGGTGACCAGGCTGACCGCGCCGAGGGCGATGACCGCGCCGGGCACGGCGCCCCGCCGTACCGAGCCGGCGGCCTGACCGACGACCGGACCGGCGGCCGGACCGGCGGGGGTCGACCCGGCAGGGGCCGACCCGACGGGGGCCTTCGAGCTGCGGGAGTCCGCGACGTACACGGGCGTCAGTTCCGGATTCCGGCGGTGCGGCCGGGGCCGGGGAGGGAGGCGGCAGCGGGGATGCGCGGTCGTGCGAAGGCCATGGGGTCCTCCGGGGGTCGGGGCGTCCTGGGCGGGAGCGCCGAGAACAGTAGGAGCGGCTCGGTGTCGTGTACCGCACAACGCAGGTGAAGAACAGACGAACAGCTGCCGCGCCCGGCGAGCCGTGTCGAACCGAGCCGTCTCGAACCGGGCCGTCTCGAACCGAGCCGTCTCGAACCGGGCCGTGCCGAACCCCGGCGGAGGCCGATGCGACGCCGGGCCCGGCGGCCGACGTCACACCCGCCGCGATTGACCCGTTCCGGCCGGGCGTGGTGGGATCACCGGAGTTCGGGACGAAAGGGTGCGGTACGTGAGCGGACTGGTCGCCGGCGTCCCGCGCACCCTGGTGGTCGGGATCGGCGCGAGCACCGGCGCCGAACGGACCGAGGTGCTGCGGCTGTTGACCGACACCCTCCGGGAGGCCGGACTGCCGCTCTCCGCCGTGGCCCGCCTGGCCACCGTGGCGGGCAGGGCGGACCACCCGGCGGTGCGCTGGGCGGCCGACCACCTCCCCGGGGTACCGGTGGACGAGCACCCGGCCGAAGCACTGGCGGGCGTACCGGTGCCGAACCCCTCCACCGCGGTCGGTACGGCCGTCGGCACCGCGAGCGTCGCCGAGGCGGCGGCGCTGGCCAGCGCGCCGGGCGGCCGGCTCGTGGTCACCAAGCGGAAGTCGGCCCGGGCCACGGTCGCGATCGCCCGCCGCGCCGCCTCCGCCACCGGTCCCGACCGGCCGGACCACCCCGACCGTCCGAACCCGCCGCACCCGTCCCGCGCCGACCGAACCAGCCGAACCACCCGCACCGCCCCGCCAGGAGACCTCTCGTGACCGCCCCCGAACCCGACCTGCGCCACCACGGCGACGCCGAGGTCCGCGCCGACGGGCTCGGCCTGGTCGACCTCGCCGTCAACGTCCGCACCGGCACTCCCCCGGCCTGGCTGCGCGAGCACCTCGCGGCCACCCTCGCCGACCTCGCCGCCTACCCCGACCAGAGCGCCGCCCGCGCCGCGGTGGCCGCCCGGCACGCCCGCCCGGTCGGGGAGGTGCTGCTCACCTCGGGCGCGGCGGAGGCCTTCGTCCTGCTGGCACGCGTGCTGACGCCACGTCACATCGTCGTGGTGCACCCGCAGTTCACCGAGCCGGAGGCGGCGCTGCGGGACGCCGGGCACCGGGTGCACCGGGTGCTGCTCTCCCCCGAGGACGGTTTCCGGCTGGACACCGTCCCCGAGGAGGCGGACCTGGTCGTCCTCGGCAACCCGACCAACCCGACCTCCGTGCTGCACCCCGCCGAGGCCGTCGCCGCCCTGGCCCGGCCGGGACGCACCCTGGTGGTGGACGAGGCCTTCATGGACACCGTCCCGGGCGAGCGGGAGTCCCTCGCCGCCGTCCGGGACCTGCCCGGCCGGGTCGTCGTGCTGCGCAGCCTCACCAAGACCTGGGGCCTGGCCGGACTGCGGATCGGCTACGTGCTCGGGCCGGCGCCGCTGATCGCCGACCTCGGCGCCGCCCAGCCGCTCTGGCCGGTCTCCACCCCCGCACTGGCCGCCGCCGAGGCGTGCAGCGGCCCGGCGGCGCTCGCCGAGGCCGAGCGGGC
>NZ_JBEXJK010000122.1:0-20420 GCF_040609095.1 Kitasatospora sp. NPDC004799 | reverse complement strand
AGGATGCCGAGCGCGAAGACGGCGACCACGGCGACGGTGATGCCGAAGCTGACCCCGGCGGTCTGGGCCAGCGGGTCGTCGCCGCCGGTCGGGTCGCTCATCGCCCGGCCGAGGGAGCGCAGCAGGAAGGCGGCGACCACGGCGGCGGCCAGCGCGGTGAGCAGCCAGCGGCCGAGGTCGGGCACCCGGTAGCCCCGGGCCAGACGGAGATAGAACACGTCGACTCTTTCAGCGGCTTGACGTCGTCGGCGGCCCGGCGTCGTCAGCGGTGGGTGGCCGTGACGGCGGGCGCTCCGGCGGCCCCGGGGGCGGTGATGCCGCGGGGGACGGGGGTGACGGGGGCGGCGAGCCGCCCGTCGACGAGGGCGACGGTGCGGTCCGCGAACCGGACGAGCTCGGGGTCGTGGGTGGCCAGGAGGAGGGTGAGCTGGTGCGACCGGGCCGCGCTGGTCAGTATCCGCATGACCTGGTCGGCGGCCTCGCGGTGCAGCGGGGCGGTGGGGTCGTCGGCGAAGACGACGGGCGGCAGCGGGGCCAGCGCGCGGGCGACGGCGACCCGCTGGCGCCGGCTCTGGACCAGCCGCTCGGGGCGCAGCCGGGCGCAGTCGCCGACGTCGAGGCGTTCCAGCCACTCGTCGGCGGCGGTGTAGGCGGCCTTGTGGCCGGCCCCGGCGAGCAGCAGCGGCAGGGCGACGTTCTCCCGGGCGGTCAGTTCGGGCACCAGGTGCGGCTCGGAGCCGACGAAGCCGAAGCGGTCGCGGCGCAGCCGTTCGCGGCCGGCCCGGGCGAGGGTGTGCACGGGGGCGCTGTTGAACCAGACCTCGCCCTCGTCGACCGTGAGCTGCGCGGAGAGGCAGCCCAGCAGGGTGCTCTTGCCGGAGCCGCGCGGGCCGGTGACGGCGAGCACCTCGCCCTCGCGGACGCCGATCGAGATGCCGCGCAGGGCGGGGGTGCCGTCATGGGACTTGACGATCCCTCGGGCCCACAGCACGTCGTTGTCAGGCGGTGCCGCTGACATGAGGATCCATCCTGGGTGGCCGCAGGGATATGACAGTCGTCAGATTAGAACGACCGGGACGGGGCGCGGGTGCGGCGCACTGGTCCATCACGGGCAAATCACCCGCATTCAGGCATGTTTGGTCGTACGACTGTGATGTTGCGGGCGGGCGGCGCCGGTCCGGGTACGCCGAAGGGCGGCCCCGCGGGAAGCGGGACCGCCCTTCGGCGGAGGGTGGGGAAGAGGGCTCAGGGGATCAGAGCTTCGCCCACGCGTCGGTGAGGCTGGTCCGCAGGATCTGCTCGATCTCGTCGAAGGTCGACTGGTCGGAGATCAGCGGCGGGGCCAGCTGGACGACCGGGTCGCCACGGTCGTCGGCGCGGCAGTACAGGCCGTTGTCGAAGAGGGCCTTCGAGAGGAAGCCGTAGAGCACGCGCTCGGTCTCCTCCTCGTTGAAGGTCTCCTTGGTGACCTTGTCCTTCACGAGCTCGATGCCGTAGAAGTAGCCGTTGCCGCGGACGTCGCCGACGATCGGCAGGTCGCGCAGCTTGCTCAGGGTGCCCAGGAAGCGCGACTCGTTGTCGAGCACGTGCTGGTTCAGGCCCTCGCGCTCGAAGATGTCGAGGTTGGCCAGGGCGACGGCCGAGGAGACCGGGTGGCCGGCGAAGGTGTAGCCGTGCAGGAAGGTGTTGTCACCCTTGTAGAACGGCTCGGCGATGCGGTCCGAGATGATCGTGGCGCCGATCGGGGAGTAGCCCGAGGTCATGCCCTTGGCGCAGGTGATCATGTCCGGCACGTAGCCGAACTTGTCGGCGCCGAACATGGTGCCGAGGCGGCCGAAGGCGCAGATGACCTCGTCCGAGACCAGCAGCACGTCGTGGCGGTCGCAGATCTCGCGCAGGCGCTGGAAGTAGCCGGGCGGCGGCGGGAAGCAGCCACCGGCGTTCTGCACCGGCTCGACGAAGACGGCGGCGACGGTCTCGGGGCCCTCGAAGAGGATGGCCTCCTCGACCTGGTCGGCGCACCAGCGGCCGTAGGCCTCGGGGTCGACGGTGCCGTCGGGGCCCTCGAGGTAGTGCGGGGCGCGGTAGATGTTGGTGTTCGGGGCCTTGTGGGTGCCCGGCACCAGCGGCTCGAACGGGGCCTTCAGGCCCGGCAGGCCGGTGATCGACAGCGCGCCCTGCGGGGTGCCGTGGTAGGCGATGGCGCGGGAGATGACCTTGTACTTGGTCGGCTTGCCGATCAGCTTGAAGTACTGCTTGGCGAGCTTCCAGGCGGTCTCGACGGCCTCGCCGCCGCCGGTGGAGAAGAAGACCTTGTTCAGGTCGCCCGGGGCGTAGTTGGCCAGGCGCTCGGCCAGCTCGACGGCCTTGGGGTGCGCGTAGCTCCAGATCGGGAAGAACGCGAGTTCCTTGGCCTGCTTGGCGGCGACCTCGGCGAGCTCGGTGCGGCCGTGACCGGCCTGCACGACGAACAGGCCGGCCAGGCCGTCGATGTACTTCCGGCCCTTGTCGTCCCAGATGTACGTGCCCTCGCCCTTGACGATCGTCGGCACGGGGGAGTTCTCGTACGACGACATGCGGGTGAAGTGCATCCACAGGTGGTCGTAGGCGGTCTTGGAAAGGTCCTTCTGCGCCGGGTCGGCTGTCATCGGGTGCCCCAGGTGTAGGTCTGTTTCCGGAGCTTCAGGTAAACGAAGCTCTCGGTGCTCCGCACGCCGGGAAGCGCGCGGATGCGCTTGTTGATCAGTTCGAGCAGGTGCTCGTCGTCCTCGCAGACCAGCTCGGCCAGGAGGTCGAACGAGCCTGCGGTGCAGACCACGTAGTCGACCTCGTCGAGGGCGGCCAACGCGTCGGCGACGGGCTCGATGTCTCCCTCGACCCGGATGCCGACCATCGCCTGGCGGGTGAAGCCGACGGTGAGCGGGTCCGTGACGGCGACGATCTGCATCACGCCCTGGTCGAGCAGCTTCTGGACGCGCTGCCGCACGGCCGCCTCGGACAGGCCGACGGCCTTGCCGATGGCGGCGTACGGGCGGCGCCCGTCCTCCTGGAGCTGCTCGATGATCGCCTTGGAGGCGGCGTCGAGGGGAACGCTGGCGTTCCGGTCGCGGTTGGCCACGCGGCCACTGTGCCTGATCGTTCCCGTGTTCGCAAGCGTGGAAACTGCTGATTTCGTCGAGATCTCGGAAAACGCATGCGGATTTCATCGCCGAAGCGCACTCGGCCTGTCGATACCAGCAGTCTTGCGGCTACCCTGGCACGGTACGCGCGCGCCCCCGGGGACCGGCGCACGTACCGCCACCAGTGGACCGCGCCGCTCCGGGCACGGCCACTCGGGACCCTTCGTACGCCGGATCCGCCGACGTACCATGGCGCCGGAATCTGCAAAGCCGCAGGCCCAGACCGAGGAGAGATCCGTGAGCGACCTTCGCACGCTGCGCAACTACGTCAACGGTGAGTTCGTCGACGCGGCTGACGGCCGCACGCTCGACATCGTGGACCCGACCACCGGCGAGGTGTACGCGACGTCGCCGCTGTCCGGTGCCGCGGACGTGGACGCCGCGATGGCCTCCGCCGCCGCCGCGTTCCCGATCTGGCGCGACGCCACCCCGAGCACCCGGCAGAAGCTGCTGCTCAAGATCGCCGACGCGGTCGAGGCCCGTGCCGACGAGATCGTCGACACCGAGGTGCGCAACACCGGCAAGCCCCGCGCGCTGACCCTCTCCGAGGAGATCGGCCCGATGGTGGACCAGATCCGGTTCTTCGCCGGTGCCGCCCGCCTGCTGGAGGGCAAGGCCGCCGGTGAGTACATGGACGGGATGACCTCGATCATCCGCCGCGAGCCGGTCGGCGTCTGCGCCCAGGTCGCGCCGTGGAACTACCCGATGATGATGGCCGTCTGGAAGTTCGCCCCGGCCATCGCCGCGGGCAACACCGTCGTGCTGAAGCCCTCCGACACCACCCCGGCCTCCACCGTGCTGCTGGCCGAGATCATCGGCGGCGTGCTCAAGGAGCTGGAGCTGCCGGCCGGCGTCTTCAACGTCATCTGCGGCGACCGCGAGACCGGCAAGCTGATGGTCGAGCACCGGACCCCGGCGATGGCCTCCATCACCGGTTCGGTGCGCGCCGGCATCTCGGTCGCCGAGTCCGCCTCCAAGGACGTCAAGCGCGTCCACCTGGAGCTGGGCGGCAAGGCCCCGGTCGTGGTGTTCGAGGACGCCGACATCGCCGAGGCCGTCGAGGGCATCTCGGTGGCGGGCTACTTCAACGCCGGCCAGGACTGTACGGCCGCCACCCGCGTGCTGGTGCACGAGTCGATCCACGACGCCTTCGTCGAGGCCCTGGCCAAGGCCGCGGCCGAGACCAAGACCGGTGGCGTGGACGACGAGGACGTGCTGTACGGCCCGCTGAACAACGCCAACCAGCTGAAGCAGGTCTCCGGCTTCATCGAGCGGCTGCCCGCCCACGCCAAGGTCGAGGCCGGTGGCCACCGGGTCGGCGACCGCGGCTACTTCTACGCCCCGACCGTCGTCTCCGGCCTGAACCAGGATGACGAGATCATCCAGAACGAGGTCTTCGGCCCGGTCATCACCGTGCAGAAGTTCACCGACGAGGACCAGGCCGTCGAGTACGCCAACGGCGTCGAGTACGCGCTGGCCTCCTCGGTGTGGACCAAGGACCACGCCCGCGCCATGCGGATGTCGCGCCGCCTGGACTTCGGCTGCGTCTGGATCAACACCCACATCCCGCTGGTCGCCGAGATGCCGCACGGCGGCTTCAAGAAGTCCGGCTACGGCAAGGACCTGTCCTCGTACGGCTTCGAGGACTACACCCGGGTGAAGCACGTCATGACCGCGATCTGAGCGGGTCGTGGCCGTTGAGCGCGGTATGACCGCGATCTGAGCGGGTCGTGGCCGTTGAGCGCGGTACGACGGCCATCCGATCCGACGATCACCGGTCGAACTGACCGTGGGCCCGGGGCACTCAGCCCCGGGCCCGCGGTCTTTGCACCCTGTCGGCGGCGGGAGCGACCGGCTGACACGATGGAACTGCCCTTCGGGAGCGGCCCGCCCTAGCCTTACCGGCATGAGCATCCCCACCGCTGACTCAGCCGCCGGCCAGGCCGTCAAGGCCGCCGACCGCGCGCACGTCTTCCACTCGTGGTCCGCCCAGGCGCTGATCGACCCCCTCGCGGTGGCCGGCGCCGAGGGCTCGTACTTCTGGGACTACGACGGCAACCGCTACCTGGACTTCTCCTCGCAGCTGGTCAACACCAACATCGGCCACCAGCACCCGAAGGTGGTCGCCGCGATCCAGGAGCAGGCGGCGAAGCTCTGCACCATCGCCCCCGGCTTCGCGGTCGAGTCGCGCAGCGAGGCCGCCCGGCTGATCGCCGAGCGCACCCCCGGTGACCTGGACAAGATCTTCTTCACCAACGGCGGCGCCGAGGCCAACGAGAACGCCATCCGGCTGGCCCGGCTGCACACCGGTCGGCAGAAGGTGCTCTCCACCTACCGCTCGTACCACGGCGCCACCGCCAACGCGATCGCCCTCACCGGCGACCCGCGGCGCTGGCCCAACGAGAGCGGCGTCTCCGGCGTGGTGCACTTCTGGGGGCCGTACCCGTACCGCTCCAACTTCCACGCCGAGAACGAGGCGCAGGAGTGCGAGCGCGCGCTGGAGCACCTGGAGCAGGTGATCGCGTTCGAGGGCCCGGGCACCGTCGCGGCGGTCATCCTGGAGACCGTGGTCGGCACCGCGGGCATCCTGGTCCCGCCGGCGGGCTACCTCGCCGGGGTGCGGGAGATCTGCGACCGCCACGGGATCGTGTTCATCCTGGACGAGGTGATGGCCGGCTTCGGCCGCACCGGTGCGTGGTTCGCCGCCGACCACTGGGGCGTCACCCCGGACCTGCTCACCTTCGCCAAGGGCGTCAACTCGGGCTACGTGCCGCTGGGCGGCGTGGCGATCAGCGCCGAGATCGCGGCCACCTTCGCCGAGCGGGCCTTCCCCGGCGGGCTCACCTACTCCGGCCACCCGCTGGCCTGCGCCTCCGCGGTGGCGACCATCACCACCATGGCGGAGGAGGGCATCGTCGAGAACGCCCGGCACATCGGCGAGACCGTGCTCGGCCCCGGCCTGCGCGAGCTGGCCGAGCGGCACCCGTCGATCGGCGAGGTCCGCGGCCTCGGCGTGTTCTGGGCGCTCGACCTGGTGCGGAACCGGGAGACCCACGAGCCGCTGGTGCCCTACAACGCGGCCGGCGCCGCCAACGCGCCGATGGCCGAGCTGGCCGCCGCCTGCAAGCAGCGCGGGCTCTGGCCGTTCGTCAACATGAACCGCTTCCACGTCGTCCCGCCGTGCACCGTCACCGAGGAGGAGGCCAAGGCCGGCCTCGCGGTGCTGGACGAGGTGCTGTCGCTCACCGACGCGCACACTGTCTGACGTACCGACCAGGACGGCCCCGGACGCCCGCGCGCGCGTCCGGGGCCGTCCCACGCTCCGGAAGGCTCCCGATGACCGGCTCCACCCCGACCCGCCCGTCCGCCCCGCCCGCCGTGCGCCGACGTTCCGTGCTCGGCGGGGCCGCGCTGCTCGGCGCCGGCACCCTGGCCGGCTGCGGCATCCCGTCCGCGTACGTACCCGAGGACCGCCGCTCGGCGCCGGACCGCTCGGAGAGCGAGAAGCGGCTCGCCTTCTCCAACTGGACCCAGTACATCGACACCGACGACGCCGGCGGGCGCCCGACCCTGGACGCCTTCAGCGAGCGGACCGGGATCGAGGTCACCTACACCGAGGACATCAACGACAACGACGAGTTCTTCGGCAAGATCAGCCCGGTGCTCACCCAGGGCGCCGCCCCCGGCCGGGACCTGATGGTGATCAGCGACTGGATGGCCGGGCGGTACGTCGCGCTGGGCTGGGTGCAGGCCATGGACCGGGACAACCTGCCCAACGTCACGGCCAACCTGGACCCGCAGCTCGCCGACCCGGCCTTCGACCCCGGCCGCCGGCGCAGCGTGCCGTGGCAGTCCGGGATCACCGGCATCGCCTACAACCGCAAGGCGCTCGGCCGGGAGATCAGGTCCACCGCCGACCTGTGGGCGCCCGACCTCAAGGGCCGGGTCACCCTCTTCGCCGGGCTGGACGAGGCGCTCGGGCTGCTGATGCTCTCCCAGGGCGCGGACATCGCGAAGTTCAGCGCCGACGACGCGCGCAAGGCGATGGACCTGGTGCAGAAGGCGGTCGACAGCGGCCACGTCCGGCGCTTCACCGGCAACGACTACACCGGCGACCTCGCCTCCGGCGCGGCGCTCGCCTGCCAGGCCTACTCCGGCGACGCCGTCCAGCTCACCGCCGAGAACCCGGACATCGAGTTCGTGGTGCCGGAGGAGGGCGGCGAGCTGTGGGCGGAGAGCCTGATGATCCCCAACCGGGCCGCCCACAAGCGCAACGCCGAGCTGCTGATCGACCACTACTACCGGCCCGAGGTGGCCGCCGAACTCGCCGCGTCCGTCCAGTACATCTGCCCGGTGCCGGCCGCCCGCGAGGTGCTGGCGGCCAGCGGCGACCGGGAGAAGGCCGAACTCGCCGAGAACCCGCTGCTCTTCCCGACCGAGGAGATGCGCGCCCGGCTGCGCACCATGCGCGACGTCACCTCGGCCGAGCGGCCCGAGCTGCACAAGGTCTGGGGCCGCATCACCGGGGTGTGAGGGCACCGGGTGCGGTGCCGGGTTCAGCGCCGGACGGCGTCCAGGGCGAGCAGTGCCACGTGCAGCGAGAGGCAGGACTCCACCTGGTCGAGGTCGACGCCGAGGATCCGCTCGACCTTGTGCAGCCGGTCGTAGAAGGACGGCCGGGACAGGTGCGCGGCGTCCGCCGCGGCGGACTTGTTCCGGCCCTGCTCCAGGTAGATCCGCAGCATCTGCACCAACTGGCCGTTGTGCTCGGCGTCGTGGGCCAGCAGCGGCCCCAACTCCCGTTCCACGTACGTCTGCAGCCGGGCGTCGTCGCGCAGCAGGTGGAGCAGGCCGCGCAGCCGGACGTCCGGCAGGCGGTAGTAGGAGGAGCTGCGGCCGCCGGGCGCGTCGTGCAGCGCGGCGTCGGCGACCTGGGTGGCCTCCAGCAGGGTGCGCCGGGCGTCGCGGACCGAGCCGACCGAGGAGCCGACCGCGACCACCGGGCCCGCCGGGTCGCCGCCCTCCCGGCCGGGCTCGGCCGACATCCGGCGCAGCGTGGCCGACAGGGCGTCCAGCGCGGCGTGCTCGTCCTGCTGGGTGCCGAGCGCGACCAGCAGGCCGACGGCCTCGTCGTCCAGCGCCCCGACCAGGGCGGACAGCCGGCAGGACCGGACCGCGGCGGCGGCCAGCTCGGTGAAGTCGCGCAGCCGGGCCTGGGCCTCCAGCGCGGCCGGGATCGGCCCGCGCCGCTGCCGCAGCACCACGCCGACCAGCCGGCGGCCCTCCAGGGGGACGCCCAGGGCCTGGGCGCGCAGCGCCGCCTCGGAGACGGTCAGCGCGTGGGTGAGGATGCCGGACAGCAGGGTGCGGTGGGTCTGCCGCTCCAGGCTCTCCCGGTCGCGCACCACCAGCCGGTTGAGCGCCAGCGCGGAGGCGCCGCGCTCCAGCAGCATGGCGTGCGGGTGGGTCTCGCCCTCGGGCAGCGGGCCGGGCTCCTGCACCAGCACCAGCCGGCCCCAGTCCTGGCCGCGGGCACCGACGGTGGTCACCAGCCAGCCGCTGCGCGGGTCGTGGCCGGTGCGCCCGGCCGGCCGGACCCCGCGCGAGCGGCGCTCCCAGTCCTCCAGCACCTCGGCCTCCGGGCACCCGGCGGCGTCGTGGGCGAGCACCTGGTGGGCCAGGTTCTCCAGGACGACCGGGGCACCGGCCATCCGGGCCACCTGCCGGATCACCTCGGGCGGCTCGGCGCCCTCCACCACCAGCTCGTTGAAGACCTGGTGGACCGACTCGGAGACCCGCAGCTGCTCCAGCTGGGCGTTGACCACCAGGGCGTGCACGGCCTCGGTGACGGCGACGAACCGCAGCTCGCGGCGGAGCGTGACCAGCGGCAGCCCGCGCTGCTCGGCGGCGTGGACCAGGGCGCGGGGCAGCGCGTCGAAGTAGCGCCGGCCGAACTCGACGACCAGGCCGGCCACCCCGACCTCGTCCAGCTCGCGCACGTACCGGGCCAGGCCCTCGCGGTCCTCCGGCAGGGCGATCCCGGTGGTCAGCACCAGCTCGCCGCCGCGCAGCATCCCGGCGACGTCGGGCAGCTCGCTGACGTGGACCCAGCGGACCGGCCGCTCCAGGTGGTCGGCGCCGGCCACCACCTGGGGCAGGCCGCGGCGCATCACGTCCAGGTCGAGGACTCGGGCGACGGTGGGGAGCATCGCGGGCCTCCGGGGCCGGGGGGCCGGAGCGGGGGCTCCGGGTGATCAGGGCGATCAGAACGGTCAGAGTGTCAGGTAAATCATCCATCGACCGGACGACCTGTCGCCCTGCCCGCACCCTTGCACCCTGTAAGGCCCTTCGTGTCGAGACTGTCGGAGTGACCCTTGTCACCCCGACCCCGCAGCGGGCAAGGTCAGCGGGACCGCAGACCCCCAACCGCGGACGCGTGACCCCGCAGCGGTCGAACCACGGCACCTTGGAGGAGACCAGATGGACCTGACCGACTTCGGCGCGGGCGCGCAGTACATCGCGGGCCGTTGGACCCGGGGGAGCGGCGAGCCCTTCCAGGTCGTCAACCCCGCCGACGGGAGCGTGGTCGAGCAGGTCGCGCTGGCCACCACCGCGGACGTGGACGCCGCCGTCGCCGCCGCCAGGGCCGCCCTGCCCGGCTGGTCCGCGGCCACCCCCGGGACGCGCTCCGAGGCGCTCACCCGGCTGGCCGCCGTCCTGGCCGACGCGGCCGACGACCTGGCCCGGGTGGAGACGTCGCAGACCGGCAAGCCGGTCAAGCTGGCCACCGAGTTCGACGTGCCCGGCACCGTCGACAACGCCGCCTTCTTCGCCGGCGCCGCCCGCAACCTGGAGGGCAAGGCGGCCGGCGAGTACTCCGGCGACCACACCTCGTACGTGCGGCGCGAGGCGGTCGGCGTGGTCGGCTCCATCTCGCCGTGGAACTACCCGCTGCAGATGGCCGCCTGGAAGATCCTCCCGGCGATCGCCGCGGGCAACACCATCGTGCTCAAGCCGGCCGAGCTGACCCCGCTGACCTCGCTGATGTTCGCCCGCGCCTGCACCGCCGCAGGCATCCCGGACGGCGTGGTCAACGTGGTCACCGGTGCCGGACGCACCGCGGGCGAGCACCTGGTCGGGCACCCGGACGTCGCGATGGTCTCCTTCACCGGCTCCACCGGCGTCGGCCGGCGGGTCGCCGAGATCGCCACCGCGAGCGTCAAGCGCACCCACCTGGAGCTCGGCGGCAAGGCCCCGTTCGTGGTCTTCGACGACGCCGACCTGGACGCCGCCGTGCACGGCGCGGTCGCGGCCTCGCTGATCAACGGCGGCCAGGACTGCACCGCCGCCACCCGCGCCTACGTCCAGCGCCCGCTGTACGACGCCTTCGTGGCCGGGGTGGCCGAGCTGTACGCGGCGATCCGGATCGGCGACCCGCTGAACCCGGGCACCGACCTCGGCCCGCTGGTCTCGTACGCCCACCGGGACCGGGTGGCCGGCTTCGTGGAGCGCGCCCGCGCGTACGCCACCGTGGTCACCGGCGGCCGGATCCCGGAGAAGGGCCACGACGGCACCGACCTCACCCGGGGCGCGTACCACCAGCCGACCCTGATCACCGGCGCGGCCCAGGACAGCGAGGTCGTGCAGGGCGAGATCTTCGGCCCGGTGCTGGTCGTGCTGCCGTTCGACAGCGACGACGAGGGCCTGCGGCTGGCCAACGACACCCCGTACGGCCTGGCCGCCTCCGCCTGGACCACGAACGTGCACCGCTCGCTGCGCGCCACCCGGGAGATCGCGGCCGGCTGCGTCTGGGTCAACGACCACATCCCGATCATCAGCGAGATGCCGCACGGCGGCTACAAGGCGTCCGGCTACGGCAAGGACATGTCCCAGTACTCGCTGGACGAGTACACCCAGGTGAAGCACGTCATGTTCGACACCACCGCGGTGGCCCGCAAGGACTGGCACCGCACCGTCTTCGGCGACAGATGACCCCAGGCCCCAGCGGGTGCCCCCACACCCCCTCTCCCCCCAGGAGGCCCGTTCCATGGCGTTCAACGAGCTCACCGACGGTCTGCCCGAACCGGTCCGAAGGGCCTGGGAACGCAGCCTGACCAGCGGCCGGGCCGCGCTCGGCCGCCGCACCCTGCTGCGCGCCGCCGCGCTGACCGCCGGAGCGGGCACCCTGGCCGCCTGCGGCATCCCGGCGGCCCCCCGGGCGACCGGCGACTCGACCGCGAACGCCGCCGAGGACCTCTCGGAGAAGCAGAAGGAGGTCAACTTCTCCAACTGGCCGCTGTACGTGGACACGGACGAGCAGGACAAGGAGAAGCACGGCACGCTGGACGCCTTCACCGAGGCCACCGGCATCAAGGTGCGGTACACCGAGGACGTCAACGACAACGTCGAGTTCTTCGGCAAGGTCAAGCCGCAGCTCGCCTCCGGCCAGGACACCGGCCGCGACCTGATGGTGCTCACCGACTGGATGGCCGCCCGGCTGATCCGGCTCGGCTGGGCGCAGCGGCTCAACCCGGCGAACGTCACCACCGCGATCACCAACGTCGAGGCGCGCTTCCGCGCCCCCGACTGGGACCCGGGGCGGCTCTACTCCTACCCGTGGGCGGGCATCCAGACCGTCGTCGCGTACAACCGGAAGGCGACCAGGGGCAAGGAGGTCACCAGCGTCTCCCAGCTGCTGGACGACCCCGACCTCAAGGGTCGGGTCACCTTCCTCTCCGAGATGCGGGACAGCGTCGGGATGGTGCTGCTGGACCAGGGCAAGGACATCGCGCGGTTCACCGCCGACGACTACGACGGCGCGGTCGCCCGGCTGCAGAAGGCCGTCGACAACAAGCAGATCCGCCGCTTCACCGGCAACGACTACGGCCAGGAGCTCTCCGCCGGGGACATCGCGGCCTGCGTCGCCTGGGGCGGCGACCTGATCCAACTGCGGGCCGACAACCCGGACATCGAGTTCGTCATCCCGGAGAAGGGCTACGTCGCCTCGACCGACAACATGCTGGTCCCGGCCAAGGCGCAGCACAAGACGAACGCGGAGAAGCTGATCGACTTCTACTATCAGCCGAAGATCGCGGCGCAGCTGGTCGCGGGCATCGGCTTCGTCTCCGCCGTCACCGGGATGAAGGACGAGCTCGCCGGCATCGCCCCGGACACCGCGGCCAACCCGCTGGTCGTGCCCACCCCCGAGATGGCGGTCAAGGCACACGTGTTCCGCACGCTCTCCGAGAGCGAGGAGAGCGACTTCGAGCAGAAGTTCTCCAAGCTCATCGGTGCCTGACCCCACCCCCGGCCGAGAGACCCAGGAAGACACCACCCCATGACAGACCAGCAGCGCGACACGGCCGTCGGCGGCGACGTCCGGCTCACCGGCATCGGCAAGACCTACGGCTCCTTCACCGCCGTCCACCCGCTCGACCTGACCGTCCCGCAGGGATCGTTCTTCGCCCTGCTCGGCGCCTCCGGCTGCGGCAAGACCACCACCCTGCGCATGATCGCCGGCCTGGAGGAGCCCACCACCGGCACCGTCCTGATCGGCGGCCAGGACGTCACCGCACTGCCCCCGTACAAGCGGCCGGTGAACACCGTCTTCCAGAGCTACGCGCTCTTCCCGCACCTGGACATCTTCGAGAACGTCGCCTTCGGCCTGCGCCGGCGCGGCCGGAAGGACGTCAGGAAGCAGGTCGACGAGATGCTGGAGCTGGTCGAACTCGGCCAGTACGCCCGGCGCAAGCCGCACCAGCTCTCCGGCGGCCAGCAGCAGCGCGTCGCGGTCGCCCGCGCGCTGATCAACCACCCGCAGGTGCTGCTGCTGGACGAACCGCTCGGTGCGCTCGACCTCAAGCTCCGCCGCCAGATGCAGCTGGAGCTCAAGCGGATCCAGACCGAGGTCGGCATCACCTTCGTGCACGTCACCCACGACCAGGAGGAGGCCATGACCATGGCCGACACCATCGCGGTGATGAACGGCGGCCGGGTCGAGCAGCTGGGCGCCCCCGCCGAGCTGTACGAGAACCCCGCCACCACCTTCGTGGCCAACTTCCTCGGCCAGTCCAACCTGCTGCCCGCCGAGGTCACCGGCAGCGAGGGCGGCGACCTGCTGCTCAGCGCGGCCGGCGCCCGCCTCGCGGTGCCGAAGGCGCGCTGCTCGACCGACGCCGAGCGCGTCCACCTGGGCGTGCGCCCGGAGAAGATCACCATCACGCACGCCTCCGAGCAGGTCGCCGACGGCCGCAACCGGCTGGCCGGCACGGTGCTCGACTCCAGCTTCATCGGCGTCTCCACCCAGTACGTGGTGCGCACCGACGGCGGCCAGGAGGTCACCGTCTTCGAGCAGAACATGGAGCGCGACGCCCGGATCGTCCCCGGCGCGGCCGTCCAGCTGCACTGGAACCCGGCGCACTCCTTCGCCCTGGACGCCGCGCAGGCGATCGACGCGGGCACCGGGGAGGAGGCCGCATGACCGCCACCGCCCCGGCCGCGCCGCCGCAGGCCGTACCCCCTGACGGCAGCCCCGTGGAGGGACCGGCTCCGAAGCCGAAGCGCAGGCTCACCCCGTACTGGCTGCTGCTGCCCGGCATCGCCTGGCTGGTCGTCTTCTTCGCCGTCCCGATGGTCTACCAGGCGTCGACCTCGCTGCAGACCGGCTCGCTCGAAGCGGGCTTCAAGGTCACCTGGCACGTCTCGACCTACTGGGACGCCCTGGTCGAGTACCGGTGGCACTTCGTCCGCTCGTTCTCCTACGCGGCCGTCGCCACCGTGCTCTGCCTGGTCGTCGGCTACCCGCTCGCGTACACGATCGCCTTCAAGGCCAGCAAGCGCTGGCGCAACGTCATCCTGATCCTGGTCATCGCGCCGTTCTTCACCAGCTTCCTGATCCGCACGCTGGCCTGGAAGACCATCCTGTCCGACGGCGGCCCGGTGGTCGGCGCGCTGAACGCGCTGCACGTCCTGGACGTCACCGAACTGCTCGGCCTCACCTCCGGCGACCGGGTGCTGGCCACGCCGCTCGCGGTGGTCTGCGGCCTGACGTACAACTTCCTGCCGTTCATGATCCTGCCGCTGTACACCTCGCTGGAGCGGATCGACCCGCGCCTGCACGAGGCGGCCGGCGACCTCTACGCCCGGCCGTTCACCACCTTCCGCAAGGTGACCTTCCCGATCTCGCTGCCCGGCGTGGTCGCGGGCACCCTGCTGACCTTCATCCCGGCCTCCGGCGACTACATCAACGCCCAGCTGCTGGGCTCGCCGAGCGAGCAGATGGTCGGCAACGGCATCCAGAAGCAGTTCCTGAACGTGCTCGACTACCCCACGGCGGCCGCGCTGAGCTTCATCCTGATGGCCCTGATCCTGGGCATGGTGACGGTCTACATGCGCAAGGCCGGGACGGAGGATCTGGTCTGATGTCCCGGATGTTCACGTGGATCCGCGCCCACCTGGTGGTGCTGGCCGGCCTGCTGGCCCTCGCCTACCTGGTGCTGCCCAACCTGGTCGTGCTCGCCTTCTCGTTCAACAAGCCGGTGGGCAAGTTCAACTACGAGTGGAACGAGTTCTCCACCGACGCCTGGACCGACCCGTGCGGCGTGGCCGACATGTGCCGGTCGCTCTCGCTCAGCCTGTGGATCGCGGTGTTCGCCACCATCGGTGCCACCGTGCTCGGCACCATGGTCGCCTTCGCGCTGGCCCGCTACCGCTTCCGCGGCCGCTCGGCCACCACCGCGATGATCTTCCTGCCGATGGCCATGCCCGAGGTGGTCATGGCCGCCTCGCTCGGGACGCTCTTCCTCAACATGCGCATCCCGTTCGGCTTCACCACCATCCTCATCGCGCACATCATGTTCTGCCTCAGCTTCGTGGTGACGGCGGTCAAGGCGCGGGTGATGAGCATGGACCCGAGGCTCGAACAGGCCGCCCAGGACCTCTACGCGACCCCCACCCAGACCTTCCTGAGGGTCACCCTGCCGCTGGCGGCGCCCGGCATCGCGGCGGGCGCGCTGCTCAGCTTCGCGCTCTCCTTCGACGACTTCATCATCACCCAGTTCAACTCGGGGCCGACCACGGTCACCTTCCCGATGTTCGTCTGGGGCGCCTCGCAGCGCGGCATCCCGGTGCAGGTGAACGTCATCGGCACCGCGATGTTCCTGGCCGCCGTCGTGCTGACCGTCGTCGGCCAGTGGCTGGGCAACCGCCGGAAGGCCACCGCCTGACGTACGGTCGACAGCGGTGGCACGTAGGACCGTCATCTATTCGTGGAAAGTGGCTGATAATGCATGGACTCCGCCCGCGCGCTCAGTGACGCCAGGCCCACCCCCTTCTGGCTGGAGGATCCCGGCCGGCCGACCGCCCTGCCCGCGCTGGTCGGCGACACCACCTGCGACCTGCTGGTCGTCGGCGGCGGCTACTCCGGCCTGTGGACCGCCCTCATCGCCAAGGAGCGCGACCCCTCGCTGGACGTCGTCCTGGTCGAGGGCAACGAGGTCGGGTGGGCCGCGTCCGGGCGCAACGGCGGGTTCTGCGCGGCCAGCCTCACCCACGGCTTCGGCAACGGCCTGGACCGCTGGCCGTCCGAACTGGCCCGGCTGGAACGCCTCGGCGCCGCCAACCTCGACGCCATCGAGGCCACCCTCAAGCGTTACGGCATCGACGCCGAGTGGGAGCGCACCGGCGAGATCGACGTCGCCACCCAGCCCCACCAGGTCGAGGAGCTCCACGAGATCGCCGAGGCCGTCGCCCGGTACGGCTTCGACATCACCGTCCTGGACGCCGACCAGCTGCGCGCCGAGGTGGACTCGCCGACCTTCCTCGGCGGCCTCTGGGACAAGGAGGGCGTGGCGATGGTCCACCCCGCCAAGCTCGCCTGGGGCCTCAAGGACGCCTGCCTGGGCCAGGGCGTGCGGATCTTCGAGCGCACCCGGGCCACCGACCTGCGGGAGCACGGCAGCGGCATGGCCGTCCGCACGCCGTACGGCCGGGTCTTCGCCCGCAAGGTCGCGCTCGGCACCAACGTGTTCCCGTCGCTGCTCAAGCGGGTCCGCCCGTACATCGTGCCGGTGTACGACTACGCGCTGATGACCGAGCCGCTCGACGACGAGCAGCTCGCCGCGATCGGCTGGCGCGGACGGCAGGGCCTCGGGGACAGCGCCAACAAGTTCCACTACTTCCGGCTCTCCGCGGACAACCGGATCCTCTGGGGCGGCTACGACGCGGTCTACCACTTCGGCGGCCACGTCCGGCACGAGTACGACCAGCGGCCGGAGACCTTCCGCACCCTGGCCGAGCACTTCTTCCGCTGCTTCCCGCAGCTGGAGGGCCTGCGCTTCACCAACGCCTGGGGCGGCGCGATCGACACCTGCAGCCGGTTCTCGGCGTTCTTCGACACCGCGTACCGGGGCAAGGTCGCGTACGCGGCCGGCTACACCGGGCTCGGCGTCGGCGCGACCCGCTTCGGCGCCGAGGTGATGCTCGACCTGCTCGCCGGGGAGCGCACCGAGCGCACCTCGCTGGACATGGTGCGCAGCAAGCCGCTGCCGTTCCCGCCCGAGCCGGTGCGCTGGGCCGGGATCGAGCTCACCACCCGGTCGCTGGAGCGGGCGGACCGCAACGGCGGCCACCGCAACCTCTGGCTGCGCACCCTCGACCGGCTGGGGCTGGGCTTCGACAGCTGAGGCGCGGGAGCCGACCGCCGAAATGGCCCCAGTCGGATGCCCCTAGTCGTGTAATCAGGACCCGCCGTCCGCCTCTCCTTGGTGACGGCGGGTCTCGCGCTTCCCGCCGTCTCCGAACAGTACGAACGGCGGAATGCGGGGACACGACATGGAGACCACCGGACTGCACTGGCTCGCCCAGGTGGCACCGGACCCGGAATCCCTCCGGGAGCAGTGGGAGCGCACCGGGCTGGGCCTGATGCTGCTGCCGGCCGGCCGACGCTGGGACGTCCTCTCCGTCCCCGGACGGCTCGGGCGCCCGGCCCTGGAGATCATGGACCCGCGCACCCGCGGTCCGGTCCTCACCGACTTCGGGGGCGAGCACGTCAGCTTCCTGGTGCCCGTCGGCACCGCCGCCCGCTGGATCGGCACCGGCGTGCGCAGTGCGGGGGAGGGCACCTGGATCGTCGTCCCGCACCCCGAGCGGAGCAGCCGGGGCGTGCGCTGGCTGGTCCCGCCCGACGGCTCGGGGCGGCTCAACGACCCGGTGCTGCTGGAGCTGGTCCTGCACGAGGCGGCGGCGCGGCTCAGCGGCTGGTGAGCCGCGGGGCGCCCGGCGGCTTCCGGGCCTCCTGGGCGTCCGGTGGCGGTGGTGCGCGGACCGGGCGGGCGGTGGCGGTCGCGGTGGCGCGCGGGGCGGGCGGTCGCGTCAGACTGGAGGCGTGACCACCGTCCCGCACGCCGTCGACGCGCCCCTCCGCCCGGGCCCCGCCCAGCTGCGCCTGGCCGCGTCGGCCGCGCCCGTCTGCGACCGGTACGGCCTCGCGCTGGCCGGCGGGCACGCGCTGCGCGCCCACGGTGTCGCGGCCTGCCCGCAGGACGGGCTGACCCTGGCGACCGGCGGCGCCGACCTGCCGGAGGTCGCCGCCGCCCTCGGCGAGGCCTATCGGGCGGCGGGCGGCGGGGTCGCCGAGCGGCCGGGCACACCGCGGCTGGAGCAGCTCACCGTCCGGCTGGCGCTGGGCGGGCGGTCGCACTCGGTGGAGCTGCGCAAGGAACCGCTGGGCCACCGCCCGGTCCGGCTGGACTTCGGCGCGCCCGGACCGGACGAGCCGCCGCTGGTGCTGCCCGTGGTCGCCCTGGAGGACGCGGCCGCGCTGACCACCGCGCTGCTCGTGGACCGGGGCATGCCGCGCGACCTGATCGACGTGCACGCCCTCACCCGCTGCTACCGCGAGGGCGAACTGCTGGCACTGGCAGGGGAGTTGGACCCGGACTTCCAGCCCGCGGCGCTGGCCGACCGGCTGGAGACGCTCGCCGAGGCGGCGGACGGGCGGTTCCGGGCCCGGGGCGTCCCGGCCGGGGAGGTGGCCGAGCTGAAGCGGTGGGCGCTGGCGTGGGCGCAGGACCTGCGGCTGGACCTGCTGGAGACCCAGGAGGCGGCGGACGGACTGCACGACCCGTACCTGGAGGAGGAGGACGGGGAGGCCTGAGGCCCGGGCCCGGCTTCCAGCCGTCCACTCGTCCACTCGTCCACTCGTCCACTCGTCCGGCCGAGCGACCGGACGACCTGTAAGGCTGAATCCACGATGCCCGTCAGCCTGTTCGTTGAGCAGGGGCGATGCGGCCACCAGACTGGAAGACGAGCGCGGTAGCCCCGTGAATCCCGTCGCCCGGCCCACCTGCGGGCGGCGCCAGACCGGACCGGTGGCAGGACGCCGCCCGGGACTTCGGAGGCAGACGGACCTTGAGCAAGCACATCATTCACTGGATCGGCGGCAAGCCCGTCGCCACCGCCGGTGCGGCCCCCCGTCGCGGTGAGATCTTCGACCCGGCCACCGGCCAGGTCTCCGGTCAGGTCGACTTCGCCGGGATCGCCGAGGTCGACCAGGCGGTGGCGGCCGCCGCCTCGGCCTTCACCGAGTGGCGCACCGCCTCGATCGCGAAGCGGACGACGGTGCTCTTCGCCTTCCGCGAGCTGCTGAACGCCCGCCGCGACGAGCTGGCCTCGATCATCGTGGCGGAGCACGGCAAGGTGCACTCCGACGCGCTGGGTGAGATCGCCCGCGGTCTGGAGGTCGTGGAGTACGCCTGCGGCATCCCGCAGCTGATCAAGGGCGGCTTCACCGAGCAGGCCTCGACCGGCGTCGACGTCTACTCGATCCGCCAGCCGCTCGGCCCGGTCGCGATCATCTCGCCGTTCAACTTCCCGGCCATGGTGCCGATGTGGTTCTTCCCGATCGCCATCGCGGCCGGCAACACCGTCGTGGTGAAGCCCTCGGAGAAGGACCCGTCCGCCGCCAACTTCCTCGCCGAGCTGTGGAAGGAGGCCGGCCTGCCGGACGGCGTCTTCAACGTCGTGCACGGCGACAAGGTGGCCGTCGACCGCCTGCTGGAGCACCCGGACGTCAAGTCCGTCAGCTTCGTCGGCTCCACCCCGATCGCCCGCTACGTCTACGAGACCGGCACCCGCTACGGCAAGCGCGTGCAGGCCCTGGGCGGCGCCAAGAACCACATGCTGGTCCTGCCGGACGCCGACCTCGACCTCGCCGCCGACGCCGCCGTCAACGCCGGCTTCGGCGCGGCCGGCGAGCGGTGCATGGCGGTGTCCGTGCTGGTCGCGGTCGACCCGATCGGCGACGAGCTGGTCGAGAAGATCAAGCAGCGGATCGCCACCCTGAAGGTCGGCCCGGGCTGCAACGGCGACTCCGAGATGGGCCCGCTGGTCACCGGCCAGCACCGCGACAAGGTCACCTCCTACGTGGAGTCCGGGGTCGCCGACGGCGCCGAGCTCGCCGTGGACGGCCGCAAGCACCCGGTCACCGCCGAGGACCGGAACGGCTCCCCGACGGCCGACGGCTTCTGGCTCGGCCCGACGCTGTTCGACCACGTGAAGCCCGGCATGTCCGTCTACAACGACGAGATCTTCGGCCCGGTCCTCTCGGTCGTGCGCGTCGAGTCGTACGAGGAGGGCCTGGCGCTGATCAACGCCAACCCGTACGGCAACGGCACCGCCCTCTTCACCAACGACGGCGGCGCGGCCCGGCGCTTCCAGTTCGAGGTGGAGGTCGGCATGGTCGGGATCAACGTGCCGATCCCGGTCCCGGTCGCCTACTACTCCTTCGGCGGCTGGAAGGCCTCGCTGTTCGGCGACGCCCACGCGTACGGCCAGGACGGCGTGCAGTTCTTCACCCGGGGCAAGGCCGTGACCCAGCGCTGGCTGGACCCGTCGCACGGCGGCATCAACCTGGGCTTCCCCACCAACAGCTGAGCCGCGCGGCTCCACCGGCCGGACCCTCCCCCCGGGGTCCGGCCGGCCGTCTTTGCACGACGTTTGCATCCGGTCGCAGAAGCGCGTACAGTTCTTCGAGCTGCCTGGCTGGGAGCACCGGACACGCGTCTGCGCGGACGGTCCCGGGGCGGCCAATCCTCTGAAACACCACTTCTCGGTTCGTGCCGGTTCTTCGCGCTTTTCCGCGTGACGTCCTGGTGCTTATTCGGCGTGCGCGTTTTATCGGGTTGCGGTCGGATTCGCTTTTCGGAGCGGGGATCGGCTAGAGTTTGGAACGTCGGACGGGGC
>NZ_JBEXJK010000121.1:0-20441 GCF_040609095.1 Kitasatospora sp. NPDC004799 | reverse complement strand
CCCTGCCGCGCGAGCCCGCTGCCCCCGCCGTGGTCCTGCTGCACGGCAACGGCGTGACGCGGGAGGAGAACGGGCTCTTCACCAGGCTGGCCGCCACTCGGGGGTGGGCGGGTCAGCCGACGGAGGAGTAGGCGATGATGCCGCGGCGGAGGCCGTCGACGGCCTTGCGGGCGGTCCGGCGGAGCTCGGCGTCCTCGCCGGCGGCGTCCTGGATCTGGCCCAGGACGTCGATCAGCTGCTTGGTCCAGCGGACGAAGTCACCGGCCGGCATGTCGGCGTCGCGCAGGACCTGGTCGAGGTTGTGGCCGAGCGCCCAGCGGTAGGCGACCCAGGCGAAGCCCAGGTCGGGCTCGCGCTGGCCGACGCCCTCGGCGGTGTTGATCCGGTGCTGCTCCTCCAGGGCGTCCAGGTGGCCCCAGATCCGGACCATCTTGCCGAGCGCCTCCTTGGCCGCGCCCTCCGGCACCCGGGGGGCGCCGGCGTCGTCGGACTGGCGGGCCTCGTACACCAACGCCGAGGCGCAGGCGGCGAGTTCGGCGGCGGCCAGGCCGCTCCAGACGCCTTCGCGGATGCACTCGGAGGCGAGCAGGTCGAGCTCGCCGTAGAGCCGGCCGAGCCGCTTGCCGTCGTCGGTGACGGTGTCGCCCTGCAGGTAGCCGAGGTCGGTGAGCAGCGCGCAGACCCGGTCGAAGGTGCGGGCGATGGTGTGGGTGCGCGAGCGCATCCGGCGTTCCAGCAGCTGGGTGTCGCGGTGCAGCCGGTGGTAGCGCTCGGCCCAGCGGGCGTGGTCCTCGCGGTCGGAGCAGCCGTGGCAGGGGTGCTGGCGCAGCTCGGTGCGCAGCCGGGTGATCTCCGGGTCGTCGGCGGCGGCCGCGCGGCCGCGCCGGAACCGCTCGGGCTCCAGGTGGCCGGCCTTGGTGCGCAGCGCGGAGGCGAGGTCCCGGCGCGACTGCGGGCTGCGCGGGTTGAAGGACTTGGGGATGCGCACCCGCTCGATCGCGGCGACCGGGTGCGGGAAGTCGATCATGGCGAGCCGCTTGACCTGCCGCTCGGCGGTGAGCACCACCGGGCGCGGGCCGTCCTGGAAGTCGGGGTGGCGCGGGCCGCCCCGGCCGGAGCGGTTGACCGGCGGCAGGCCCGGGTCGAGGACCAGGGCGAGGCCGGCGAACTTGCCGGTGGGCACGTGGATGACGTCGCCGGGCTTGAGCTGCTCGATGGACTCGACGGCGGCCGCGCGGCGCTGGCTGGTGCCCTCGCGGGCCAGCTCGTTCTCGCGGTCCTTGAGCCGGCGGCGCAGCTCCATGTACGCGTCGAAGTCGCCGAGGTGGCAGGTCATCGACTCGCGGTAGCCCTCCAGCCCCTCCTCGTTGCGCTGCACCTGGCGGGCGATGCCGACCACCGAGCGGTCCGCCTGGAACTGGGCGAAGGACGTCTCCAGCAGCTCGCGCGAGCGGTGCCGGCCGAACTGGGAGACCAGGTTGACGGCCATGTTGTACGAGGGCCGGAACGAGGACTTCAGGGGGTAGGTGCGGGTGCCGGCCAGGCCGGCCAGCGCCTCCGGGTCGAGGCCGCGCTGCCAGAGCACCACGGCGTGGCCCTCGATGTCGATGCCGCGCCGCCCGGCCCGGCCGGTGAGCTGGGTGTACTCGCCGGGGGTGATGTCGGCGTGGGTCTCGCCGTTCCACTTGACCAGCTTCTCCATGACCACCGACCGGGCGGGCATGTTGATGCCGAGCGCCAGCGTCTCGGTCGCGAAGACGGCCTTGACCAGGCCCTTCACGAAGAGCTCCTCGACCACCTCCTTGAACCGGGGCAGCATCCCCGCGTGGTGGGCGGCGATGCCGCGCTCCAGCCCGTCCAGCCACTCGAAGTAGCCGAGGACGTGCAGGTCCTCGTCGGGGATGTCGGCGCAGCGCTCCTCGACGATCGCCCGGACCTGGGCGCGCTCGGAGTCCTTGTTGAGCCGCAGGCCGGAGCTGAGGCACTGCTGGACGGCGGCCTCGCAGCCGGCCCGGCTGAAGATGAAGGTGATCGCGGGCAGCAGGCCCTCGGCGTCGAGCCGGTCGATGACGTCCACCCGGCCCGGCGTCCAGACCCGGCCCGGACGGCCGTTGGGCATCGAGCGGCCCCGGCCGCGGCCGAACTTGTCGCGCGGGTTGCGGTCGAGCTCGGAGCGGGCGAGCCGGACCAGCTCGGGGTTGACGGCCTTGCCGGGGTTCTTCAGGTTGTTCTTGGGGCGGCCGTCCCGGTCGGGGTCGGCGAACAGGTCGTACATCCGGTTGCCGGCCATCACGTGCTGCCACAGCGGCACGGGCCTGGTCTCGGAGACGATCACCTTGGTGCCGCCGCGCACGGTGTCCAGCCAGTCGCCGAACTCCTCGGCGTTGGAGACGGTCGCGGAGAGCGAGGCGAGGACGACCGACTCGGGGAGGTGGATGATGACCTCCTCCCAGACGGCGCCGCGGAAGCGGTCGGCGAGGTAGTGCACCTCGTCCATCACGACGTAGCCGAGGCCGTCGAGGGCGCTGGAGCCCGCGTAGAGCATGTTGCGCAGCACCTCGGTGGTCATGACCACCACGGGCGCGTCGCCGTTGACGCTGTTGTCGCCGGTGAGCAGGCCGACCTTGGCGGCGCCGTAGCGCTTGACCAGGTCCCCGTACTTCTGGTTGGAGAGCGCCTTGATCGGCGTGGTGTAGAAGCACTTGCGGCCCGCGGCCAGCGCCAGGTGCACGGCGAACTCGCCGACGATGGTCTTCCCGGAGCCGGTGGGGGCGGCGACCAGGACGCCGGAGCCGGCCTCCAGCGCCTCGCAGGCCTCCAGCTGGAAGTCGTCCAGCGGGAAGTCGTACAGCTGCTGGAAGCCGTACAGGGCGGTGGCCTGCTCCTGGGCCCGGCGACGGCTGGCCGCGTACGCCTCGGCGGGGCTGAGCTCCCGGTCGTCCTGGGGCTCTGGATCGGGGGTGTTCATCGCCGTCCGGGTGTGATTGGTGTGATCTCGCATCTCAGCGAGAGGTTACCCGGGAGGACTGACATCGATAGCACCGTTTTTCCGTGCGACCTTTCGTGCGGCCCTCTCTCAGATCCATAGTGGCAAATGTCCTCAAGTGATCGGGAGGGGACAAGGTCCGAACGACTCCGGTCATCCCCGGTGGAGTCCGGTGGCGGCTCCCTACCGTCGTCGTCACAGCCACGGATCGGTCACCGACACGGTCACCACCACACGGGAGGACAGCCACGATGGCGAACCTGGAGACGTCCCTCAAGGAGGCCATGGCGATCGAGGGCGCCATCGGCGTCGCCCTGGTCGACTACGGCAGCGGCATGGCCCTCGGCACCCTCGGCGACGGCGGCGAGCTGGACCTCAACGTCGCGGCGGCCGGCAACACCGACGTGGTCCGCGCCAAGATGCGCGCGATGGAGGCGCTCAACCTCCTGGACAACGAGATCGAGGACATGCTGATCACGCTGACCCACCAGTACCACCTGGTCCGGCCGATCACGACGCCCGGCGGGCGCGGGCTGTTCCTCTTCCTCGCCCTCAACCGCAGCCGCTCCAACCTGGCGATGGCCCGCCACCGGCTCAAGCAGATCGAGACCGCGCTGGAGATCTGACCCGGGCCGACGGCGAGCAGGGACGGGACCGCCTAGTCCTTCAGCAGCTGCGCCAGCCCGTCCGCCAGGCGCTCGTACTCCTCCGGCCGGTTGTACAGCTGCGCGCTGACCCGCAGCACCCCGCCGCCGGCCCACGGGCGGACGGCGATCCGGGTGCCGAGCCGGTGCCACACCTCGGCCATCAGCGCCTTCACCTGCGGCTCGGTCTCGCCGTACCCGGCCGGCAGCCGTACGGTGCGCATCCAGACCCCGGGCGTCGCCGGCAGCGGCGCCAGGCCGGCCCGCTCGACCAGCATCCGGTGGCCGTACCCGGCGAGGGCGGCGTTGTGGGCGGCCACCGCGGCGTGGCCGAGTCCGCGGAGCAGGTCGAAGCCGGCCGGGGCGGCCAGCCAGGGCGTGTAGTCGCAGGTGCCGCGCCACTCGACACTGCCGGGGAAGCCCCCGTCGTGCTCCCAGGACAGGGCCAGCGGGCGCACCCGGCCGGTCCACTCGGGGCGGACGGAGAGGACCCCGGTGGCGCGCGGGGCGAAGGCCCACTTGTGCAGGTTGCCGAACCAGAAGTCGGCGTTCGGGTCGACCGGGGCGGGCAGCATGCCGGGCGCGTGGGCGCCGTCCACCACGGTGGTCACCCCGCGGGCGCGCAGCTCGGCGAGCAGGGCCGGGCCGGCCACCAGGCGGGCGGTGGGCGAGGTCAGCTGGTCCAGGACGGCGACGGTGGTGCGCCCGTCCACGGCGGCGAGCACCGCCTCCCGGACGGCCCGCTCGTCGGGGGCGTCCAGCGGCACCCGGGCCACCACCACCTCGGCGCCGGTCTCGGCGGCCTTGCGGGCGGCGGCCCGCGTCACCGCGCCGTAGCCGTGGTCGGTGACCAGGATCCGGTCGCCGGGCGCGAACGGGATGCTGTCCAGGGCGATCGCGGCGGCCTCGGTGACGTTGGCGACCAGCGCGAGCCGGTCCGGGTCGGTGTCCAGCTCGGCGGCTATCAGGGTGCGGGCGGCGGCGATCCGGGCCGGGAGGCCGGCGAAGAAGCCGTCCGGGTCCTGCTCGTGCTCGGTGCGCAGCCGCTCCTGCGCCCGCTGCACCGGGACGGGCACGGCGCCGAACGAGCCGTGGTTCAGGTGCGCGGTCCGCGGGGACACGCTGAACAGCCCGTCGGCGGCGGGCAGCGGGGCCGGGGGTTCGGCGGTCCACAGGTCCTCGATCACGGTTTTCCTCCGCTGACGCACACACTGATGTGTGACATTTCACATGACAGACTACTGGTCGGGACCCGCACCCCGCGACCACCATCGGGCCGTGACCATCACCGACGCCTTCCTTGCCCTCAGCGCCCGTACCGGTCGGTTCACCTTCGGCGCCCCGCGTGCGTTCACCCTCGCCGAGGACGGTACCCGGCTGCTGCTGCTCCGGTCGACGGGTCCGGAGGATCCGATCGACCGCCTCCACCTGCTCGACACCGCCACCGGCGAGGAGCGGCCGGTCGCCGACCCGGCCGCGCTGCTGCCCGGCCGCACCGGCCGGCGCGACGACCTGCCCGTCATCGAGCGCCGGCTGCGCGAGCGCACCCGGCTGGTCGCCGCCGGGATCGGCACCTACGCCGCCACCGCCGACCTCGCCACCGCCGTCTTCACCCTGGACGGCCGGTTGTTCCGCACCGACACCGCCGCCGGCACCAGCGACGAACTCCCCGTCGCCGGGCCCGCGTTCGACCCCCGGCCGGACCCCACCGGGCAGCGCGTCGCCTACGTCGCCGAGGACGCCCTGTACGTCACGCCCGCCCTGGAGCCGCTCTCCCCCGCCGACGGCGCCCGCTGGGGCGTCGCCGAGTTCGCCGCCGCCGAGGAGCTCGGCCGCCCGCGCGGCCACTGGTGGCGCCCGGACGGCGGCGCGCTGCTGGCCGCCCGGGTGGACGAATCCGCCGTCCCCCGGCGGTACTTCGCCGACCCGGCGCACCCCGGCGAGGCCCCCGAGGACTTCGCCTACCCGCAGGCCGGCGGCCCCAACGCGGACGTCCAGCTCTGGGTGCTCGGCCTCGACGGCAGCAGGGTCCGACTGCGCTGGGACGCCGAGGAGTTCCCGTACGTCTGCGCCGCCTCCTGGGCCTCCACCGAGGAGGTGCTGCTCACCGTCGCCGACCGCCTGCAGCAGAACGTGCTGCTGCTGAGCGCCGACCCGGCCACCGGCGGGACGACCGAGCTCTCCCGCACCACCGACGAGTTCTGGGTGGACGACCTGCCCGGCACCCCCGCCCGGCTGGCCGACGGCCGGCTGCTCACCGTCCACGACACCCCGCAGGCCCGCGGCCTCGCGGTGGACGGCAAGCCGCTGGACACCACCGGCCTGCAGATCCGCCGGGTGGTCGGGCGGCTGCACGGCCGACTGCTCTGCGAGACCGGCGAGGGCGACCCCTTCGACCAGTACGTCCACCTGGTCGACCCGGACGGCGGCGCACCCGAGCCGCTCGCCTCCGGCCCCGGCCAGCACTCGGCCCTCGCCGCCGCCGACGTCCTGCTGCTCACCTCGGCCACCGCCGGGGGCGTCCGGCGCGTGGTCAGCCGCGACGGCCGCGAGCTGCCGCTCACCGACCGCAGCGCCGCGCTGCCCCACCGGGTCGAGCCGCAGCGCGCCCGGGTCACCGGACGCGCCCTGCCCAGCGCCGTGGTGTACCCGCGCGACCACGTCCCCGGCCGGCGGCTGCCCGTCCTGCTGGACGTCTACGGCGGGCCCGGCTACCAGGCGGTGGCCGCCGAGCCGCGCCGCTGGCAGCTCAAGCAGTGGTGGGCCGACCAGGGCTTCGCGGTCGTCACCGTCGACAACGGCGGCACCCCGTTCGTCTCCCCGGCCTTCACCCGCACCATCTTCCGCCGCTTCTCCCAGGTGGCGCTGGACGACCAGGTCGACGCCCTGCACGCGCTCGCCGAGCGGCACCCGGACCTCGACCTCGGCCGGGTGGGCGTGCGCGGCTGGTCGTACGGCGGGTACTTCGCGGCGCTCGCCGTCCTGCGCCGCCCGGACGTCTTCCACGCCGCCTGCGCGGGCGCCCCGCCCACCGACTTCCGGCTCTACGACACCGCGTACACCGAGCGCTACCTCGGCCTGCCGCAGGACAACCCGGAGGGCTACGCCGACGACTGCCTGCTCGCCGACGCGCCCGGCCTGAGCCGGCCGCTGCTGCTGATCCACGGGCTGGCCGACGACAACGTCCACCCCTCGCACACCCTGCTGCTCTCCCAGTCGCTCACCCGGGCCGGCCGCCCGCACAGCGTGCTGCCGCTGCCCGGGGCCACCCACATGACCCCGGGCGGGCTGCTGGAGCAGCTGGCCCAGGCCGAACTCGCCTTCCTGCGGGCCTCCCTGGGGTGATCCCCGCCCTCGGAGGGCGTCGCACCCCAGGTGCGGCGCCCTTCCGCTTTCCCCGCACCCCTTCCACGTAACCGGTCACATGTGAAATATTACCTGCGCTTCCTCCACCGACGACCGAAGCACCCCCAACCCCCGGAAAGGACCGGTCAGTTGCGCAGACTGTCCGCGGCCCTCGCCGCCGCGCTCACCACGAGCGCGATAGCGGCCACCCTGCTGGGCACCCCCGCCCAGGCCGCTACCCCCGCCCCCGCCGCCCTCACCGCCGCGGCCGACGCCCAGCAGGGCGCCGAGGCGCCGCCCGCACCCGTGGCGCCGCAGGAGCGCGAGCGCCAGGCGCTGCGCACCAAGGCCCTGGAGCAGCTCAACAAGGGCGCGCTCAACAAGGGCGCGCTCGACACGGGCCGCCCCGACCAGGGCATCACCGCGCAGGCCACCGGCAAGCGGGCCCCGGCGAAGGTGAAGATCGGCAACGACTACGTCCAGCTCGCGCACCAGCGCACGGACAAGGTGTTCGTGATCCTCGCCCAGTTCGGCGACCAGGTGGACAACGCCACCCAGTGGAACGGCCAGCCCCGCTACGGCGGCACCCCGGGCCCGCGCCACAACCAGATCCCCAGGCCCGGCAAGGACGACAACCACACCCTGTGGTCCGCGGACTTCGACCGCGCGTACTACCAGAAGATGTTCTTCGACGACACGCCCGGCGCCGTGTCGATGCGCAACTACTACCGCACCCAGTCCTCCGGCCGGTACGACGTCGAGGGCACCGTCAGCGACTGGGTCACCCTCCCGTACAACGAGGCCCGCTACGGCAGCAACAAGGGCCCGCAGGGCTCCGGCGCCTGGACCCAGGGCCAGGAGTTCATCCGGGACGCCGTCAAGGCCTGGTACGACGGCGAGATCGCCAAGGGCCGCACCGCCGCCGACGTCAAGGCGCAGCTCGCCCAGTACGACGTCTACGACCGCTACGACCACGACAAGGACGGCGAGTTCGGCCAGCCGGACGGCTACCTGGACAACGTCGTCGTGGTGCACGCGGGCGTGGACGAGACCTGGGGCGGCGGTGCCCAGGGCGCCGACGCACTGTGGGCGCACCGCAGTTGGACCTTCCCGGACGCGACCGGGCAGACCGGCCCGGAGGGCAACCGGATCGGCGGCGCCCCCGTCGGCGACACCGGCCTGTACGTCTACGACTACGTTCAGGCGGGCGAGAACAGCGGCGTCGGCCTGTTCGCCCACGAGTACGGCCACAACCTCGGCCTGCCCGACCTGTACTCCACCAACGGCGGCGACAACAGCGTCAACTTCTGGTCGCTGATGTCCTCCGGCTCCTACCTGGGCAAGGGCCCGAACACCACCGGCGGCTACCCCGGCGACCTCGACGCCTGGAGCAAGCTGCAGTTCGGCTGGCTGGACTACGACGAGGCGCAGGCCGCCACCCGCTCCACCCACGCCCTCGGGGTGAGCAGCTACAACACCGACCAGGCCCAGGCGGTACTGGTCCACCTGCCGGACGGCACCTCCAGCACCGACCTCGCCGACCCGTACGAGGGCGGCCGGCAGTGGTGGAGCGACACCGGCGACAACCTCGACAACTCCCTCGCCCGGGACGTCGACCTGCGCACCGCCGCCGGCCCGGCCGCCCTGGACGCGGCGGTCTGGTACGACACCGAGCAGGACTACGACTTCCTGACCGTCGAGGCCTCCACCGACCAGGGCAAGCACTGGACCGCCCTCGGCGGCACCGTGGACGGCGCCCCGATCGGCAGCACCAGTGCCAACACCCCCGGTCTGAGCGGCAGTTCCGGTGGCTACAAGCAGCTGCACATCCCGCTGGACGGCTACCTCGGCCAGCAGGTCCGGCTGCGCTTCCACGTCACCTCGGACGGCAACACCCACGGCCGGGGCGTGCTGGTGGACGCCGTGAAGGCCACCGCCGGCACCGCCGTGCTGTTCGCCGACGGCGCCGAGAACGGCCCGGACGGCTGGACGGCCAACGGCTTCACCGTGCTCACCGGCCGCACCGCCGTCAAGCAGCACCCGCGCGCGTACCTCGCCGAGAACCGCCGCTACACCGGCTACGGGGCGTTCCTGAAGACCGGGCCGTACAACTTCGGCTACAGCGGCGTCGCGGGCAAGGCCAACGTGGTGGACAACTACCCGTACCAGGAGGGCGTCCTGATCTGGCTGTGGGACACCGCGTACGGTGACAACAACACCAAGGACCACCCCGGCGGCGGGCTGATCCTGCCGGTCGACGCCCGTCCGGCGCCGATCCGCTTCGCCGACGGCACGCTGGTCAACGGGCGGGCGCAGACCTACGACGCGACCTTCTCGCTCAAGCCGACCACCTCGTTCACCCTGCACAAGGGCGGCGTCGCGGTGCGCGTCCCGGCCGAGCCGGCCGTCCCGGTGTTCAACGACCGCACCGGGGTGTACGGCGACCCGGCCACGCCGCAGCTGACGGTGAAGGTGCCGGACACCAACACGAAGATCGAGGTCCTCCGGGAGTCCCAGGGCGGGCGGATCACCACCGTCCGGGTGGGCCCGGCCTCCTGAACCGCGGCGCGGCCGAGCCGACGAGCACGTGAAAGGCCCCGGATCCCCCCGACGAAAAGGGATCCGGGGCCTGCTCGTGTGCGCCGAGGGCCCGATCGAACGCGCCCAGGCGCCTTCAGCGCCCCAGGCTGCGCGCGGTGCGCGCCGCGGTGGCCACCCCGAGGACGGTGATCGCGGCGATCCCGAAGGTCATGTACCGCGCCGAGTCGACCGGGGTGTCCCCGCCCAGGTTGACCAGCGTCCCGGCCAGCGCCGAGGTCACCGAGAAGGCGATCAGCTGGGTGGTGTTGATCGCCGCGGCCGCCTTGCCGCCCTCCGCCGGGTCGCCGCTGCTGCGCATCGCGGCCACGCTCAGGTGCGGGAAGGCCAGCCCGATCCCGGTGCCGGCCAGGAACAGCGCCGCCGCCCACAGCACCACCCGGAGCCCGGAGGCGTGCCCGGTCTGCGCCAGCCCGTAGACCAGCAGGCCGCCGACCAGCACCAGCGGGGCGGTGCGGATCGCCAGGGCCCGGCCGCGGGCCGACTCGATCCCGACGCTGAACAGCTGGGCGGTGGTCCAGCCGGCCGAGGTCGCGGCGCCGAGGAAGCCGGCCACCAGCGGGCCGAGGCCGCCGAGCTGCTGGCCGAACAGCGGGATGAAGTTCTCCGCCACCACGCCCGCGCAGAGCACCGCGACGGTCAGGTAGAGCCACTTCAGCGGGTTGCCGGCCCGGTAGGTCTGCTGCGGCAGCACCGTGGCCGCCGCCCGCCGCTCGACGGCCACGAAGCCCACCAGCAGGGCCAGTCCGGCGAGCAGGCAGACCGCCGTCGGCCAGCCGCTGGGCACGGTCGAGCTGACGCTGAAGGCGGCCGCCGCCAGGGTGAGCAGCAGCAGCGAGGGCAGTGGCACCGGGCCGCTGCCGTGCCCCGCGCCGGAGCGCCCGGGCAGCACCCGGCGGGCCAGCACCGCCAGCACCAGCGCGGCGGCCAGCAGCAGGACGTACGCCCAGCGCCAGGCGCCGAGTTGGGCGAACAGCCCGCCCAGCGACGGTCCGACCAGGGTGCCGACGCCCCACATCGCGGAGACCAGCCCGGCCGCGCGGGTCCACAGCCGCTCCGGCAGGGCGCTGCGGATCACGGCGTAGCCGAGCCCGGCCACCAGCCCGCCGCCGAGGCCCTGCACCACCCGGCCGAGGATCAGCGCCGCCATCGACGGGCTGAGCGCGTTGACCACCGCGCCCGCGCCGAACACCAGGAAGCCCAGCACGTAGGCGCGCGCGGCCCCGAGCCGGTCCAGCAGCCGGCTGACCAGCATCGAGGCGATCACGGCCGCCATCAGGAAGCCGGTGGCCACCCACGCGTAGTACCGCTCGCCGCCGATCCCGGCCACGATCGAGGGCATCAGGGCGGCGGTGAAGTAGAGGTTCATCGCGTACAGCGCGACGCCCCCGGCCAGGATCGAGGCGGAGGCGGCGTACCGGCGGGAGAAGAGTTCGCGCCACCCGCCGGAGGCCCCCGCGGACGGCGACTCCGGCGGGTAACTATCCAGCTGGGAAGCGGTGGTGCCGTTCTCGACGGCGGCTGATTCGGTCACGTCCGGTACGCTAGGACTTCAACAGAACTTGAAGTCAAGGAGCCGCCATGACCACCGCGCCGGTCGATCTGCTGAGCGTCGGCGAGGTGGCCCGACGGGCCGGGATCGCCACCTCGGCGGTGCGCTTCTACGAGGACCAGGGGCTGATCTCCTCCGAGCGCACCACGGGCAACCAGCGGCGCTACCGGCGGCACGTGCTGCGCCGGATCTCGCTCATCCTGGTCGCCAAGCGGCTCGGCATCCCGCTCGCCGAGGTCGCCGAGGTCTTCACCGGCCTGCCCGAGGACCGGATGCCCGGCAAGCACGACTGGGAGCGGATCTCCCGGCGCTGGGCCGACCAGCTGCGCGCCCGCCGGGCCGAGCTGGAGCGGCTGGAGGACGAGCTGACCGGCTGCATCGGCTGCGGCTGCGTGTCGCTGCGCCGCTGCCGGGTGCTCAACCCGGGGGACGAGCTGGCCGCCGAGGGCCCGGGGCCGCGCCGGCTGCTGCCGGAGGAGGGGCTGCTGCCCGCCGAGGAGTGAGCGGGGCAGGGGTGAGCGGGGCAGGGGTGAGCGGGCAGGGGTGAGCGGGCAGGGGTGGACGGGGAAGGAGCGGACCGGGAAACGGGTGGAACCCGGTCGGACGCGGCCCTCGCAGGGTTCCCCGCCGCGTCCGACCGGGGGCTTGTGCGACTCGGCTGCCCGAGCCTCGTGGGTGTCCGGCGGCCGGTCAGACCTCCGGGAAGTGGCAGGCCGCCTGCCGTTCGCCGGGCCCGGCGATCCGCAGCAGCGGCCGCTCCGTCCGGCAGAGGTCCTGGGCCTTCGGGCAGCGCGGGTGGAAGCTGCACCCGGGCGGCGGGTCGGCCGGGCTCGGCGGGTCGCCGAGCAGCACGATCCGCTCCCGGTTCCGCTCCGCCTCCGGGTCCGGCAGCGGGACGGCGGACAGCAGCGCCCTGGTGTACGGGTGCGCGGGGCTGCCGTACACCTCGGCCTTGTCGCCGATCTCCACGATCCGGCCCAGGTACATCACCGCGACCCGGTCGCAGACCCGCTTGACCACCGAGAGGTCGTGCGCGATGAACACGTACGCCAGCCCCAGCTCCCGCTGCAGCCGCTCCATCAGGTTGACCACCTGGGCCTGGATGGAGACGTCCAGCGCGGAGACCGGCTCGTCGGCGATCACCAGCCGCGGCGAGGTGGCCAGCGAGCGGGCGATCCCGATGCGCTGGGCCTGGCCGCCGGAGAACTCGTGCGGATAGCGGTCCAGGTGCTCGGGGATCAGCCCGACCAGCTCCATCAGCTCGGCGGCCCGCTTGCGCGCGGCCGTCGCGCTCTCGCCCTGGACCAGCAGCGGCTCGGAGATGATCCGGGCCACCGTCTGCCGGGGGTTGAGCGAGGAGTACGGGTCCTGGAAGACCATCTGCAGGTCGCGCCGGTGCGGCCGCAGCCGGGCCTGGGAGAGCCCGCCGATCTCGGTGCCGTCGAAGGTGACGGTGCCCGAGGTCGGGTCCAGCAGCCGGACGACCATCCGCCCGGTGGTGGACTTGCCGCAGCCGGACTCGCCGACCAGGCCGAGCGTCTCGCCCGCGCCGACGTCGAAGCTCACCCCGTCCACGGCCCGGATCGGCGCTCCGGGCCGCCCGGTGCGGCTGCGCCGGCCGGGGAAGGTCTTCACCAGGTCCCGTACCGAGAGCAGCGGTTCGGCCGCGCCCTTCGTCGGTGCGGTCATGCGCCCCGCCTCGCTCCGCTCGGCAGGGGCTTCGCCCGGGTCACGCCTCTTGATCGTTCGTTCGCTTCGCTCACTCACGGTGCGACCCCTTCCGGCACCAGCGGCAGGTGGCAGGCGGCCTGGTGGCCGGGGGCGAGCAGGTCGAGCACGGGACGCTCGGCCAGGCAGCGGGCGTGCTCCTCGGCGGACGCGGCGGTGGTGCGGGCGCAGCGCGGGGCGAAGGAGCAGCCGGGGGCGGGGGCGATCAGCGACGGCGGGCTGCCGGGGATGGCCCGCAGCGGGGCGTCGTCGGTGTCGTCCAGGCGCGGCAGCGAGTCCAGCAGGCCGCGCGTGTACGGGTGCGCTGGCTGCGCGAACAGCCGGTCCACCGGGGCCTGTTCGGCGGCCCGGCCGCCGTACATGACCAGCACCTCGTGGGCGACCCGGGCGACGACGCCGAGGTCGTGGGTGATCATCACGACGCCGAGGCCGCGCTCCTGCTGGATCCGGGCGATCAGGTCGAGGATCTGCGCCTGGACGGTGACGTCGAGCGCCGTGGTGGGCTCGTCGGCGATCAGCAGCTCGGGCTCGCAGGCGAGCGCCATGGCGATCATGACGCGCTGGCGCATGCCGCCGGAGAACTGGTGCGGGTACTCGTCGACCCGGCGGGCCGGCTCCGGGATGCCGACCTCGGCCAGCATCTCCATCGCCCTGGCCCGGCCGGCCTTGCGGCTGGCCTTGAAGTGCACCCGGTAGTGCTCGGCGATCTGCTCCCCGACGGTGTAGAAGGGGTGCAGGCTGGACAGCGGGTCCTGGAAGATCATCGCGATCCGGCGGCCCCGGACGGTGCCCAGCTCCCGCTCCCCGAGCCCGTTCAGCTCCTGCCCGTGCAGCCGGATCGAGCCGGTGACGGCGGCGCCGCGGTGCAGGCCCATCACGGCGAGCGAGGTGACGGACTTGCCGCTGCCCGACTCGCCGACCAGCCCGAGGGTGCGCCCGGCCTCGACGGTGAAGGAGATCCCGTCCACCGCCCGGACGGTGCCGCGCGGGGTGTCGAAGGCGACCTTGAGGTCCTCGACCTCCAACAGTCCGGTCATCAGTACCTCACTCTCGGGTCGACGAACGCGTAGAGCAGGTCGACCAGCAGGTTCGCCGCGACGATGAAGAAGGCCGCGAGCAGGGTGACCCCGAGGATGACGGGCTGGTCGGACCGCGCCAGGCCGTCGTAGAACAGCCGGCCGACGCCGGGCAGGCCGAAGATCGACTCGGTGATGACCGCGCCGGCCAGCAGGCCGCCGAGGTCCATGCCGAAGATGGTCAGGATCGGCGTCATCCCGGAGCGCAGCCCGTGCTTGACGGTGACCGTCCGCGGCGGCAGGCCCTTGGCCCGGGCGGTGCGGATGTACGGCTCGGCCATCGTCTCGATCATCGAGTTGCGGCTCTGCCTCGCGTACATCGCCGCGTACAGCAGGGCCAGCGCGATCCACGGCAGCAGCAGGTTGGAGGCCCAGTCGACGGGGCCGTCGGCGAACTTGTGGTACGCCGGGTAGGGCAGCAGGCCGGCCGTCCTGACGACGCCCCAGATCAGCATGATCGAGGTGAAGTAGACCGGCAGCGAGGCGGTGCCGACGGACAGCACCATCAGCGCCTTGTCGACCGGCCGGCCCTTGCGCAGCGCCGAGGTGACGCCGGCGCCGAGGCCGAGGACCAGCCAGAGCACGGCCGCGCCGAGGGCCAGCGAGACGGAGACCGGCAGGCGGTCGGTGAGCAGGTCCCACACCGGCAGCCCGTACTCGTAGGAGTAGCCGAGGCAGGGGAAGCCGCAGTGCACCGCGCTGGGGCCGGTGCCGTAGTCCCGGCCGGCGAAGATGCCGCCGAGGTAGGCGAGGAACTGGTCCCAGACCGGCTTGTCCAGGCCCATCGCCGCCTTGACGTCGGCGAGCCGCTCGGGGCTGCAGGTCTTCCCGCAGGCGGCGGCGGCCGGGTCGTTGGGCAGCAGGTAGAAGATGGTGAAGGTGATGGCGCAGATGGCGAGCAGGATGCCCACCACGCCGAGCAGCCGGCGGCCGAGGTAGAGGATCACGACCGGCCTCCCCGGGGGTCGAGGATGTCCCGCAGCGCGTCCCCGAGCAGGGTGAACGCGAGCACGGCGACGAACAGGAAGGCCGTGGGAATCAGGAAGTAGGTCGGGTCGGTCTCGTAGTGCACGATGCTCTCGGCGATCATCTGGCCCCAGGACGCGGTCGGCGGGCGGACACCCACGCCGAGGTAGCTGAGCGCGGCCTCGGTGGCGATCATGCCGGGGACGAGCAGGGTGGTGTAGGCGATGATCGGGCCGGAGACGTTGGGCAGGATCTCCCGGGTGAGGATGCGCCAGGAGCGCGCCCCGCCGACCTTGGCGGCCTCGACGTACTCGCGGTGCTTGAGCGAGAGGGTCTGCCCACGCACCACCCGGGCGATGCCGGGCCAGGTGAACAGCCCGATCACCAGGGTGATCAGCAGGATCCGGTTGACGTCCTTGGCCACCGACATCATCGCGATCATGAAGATCAGCGAGGGGAAGGACATCGTCAGGTCCATCAGCCGGGACAGCAGGGTGTCGACGCGCCCGCCGAAGTAGCCCGCCGCGATGCCGGCCAGGGTGCCGACGAGGACGACGACGGCCGTCGCGGTGAAGGCGATCAGCAGGGAGACCTGCCCGCCGTGCAGCACCCGGGCGAACAGGTCGCGGCCGGTGAGCGGTTCGACGCCCAGCCAGTGCCGGGCGCTGATCCCGCCGAAGTCCCCCTTGGGCAGGCCGCCCAGGTACGGATCGAGCGAGCGCTTGTCGAACTCCTCCGGGCTCCAGCCGCCGAGCGAGCCGAGCGGCCCGGCCAGCGCGGTGACCAGCACCAGCACGCCGACGGTGATCAGCCCGAACCGGGCCGAGCCCTTGGCCCACAGCTGGTCCCAGACCAGCCGCCAGGGCCCGCGCCCGGCACTCTTCTTGGCGCCCCCCGCCGTGGCGTCGGCCACGGCGGCGGGCTCAGTGGTGGTACTCATGGCTGCCGGCCCCTCACTTGCCCTTGGCGGGGTCCTTGAGGCCGACCGTGGCCAGGTCGATCATGCCGGCGTAGCCCTGGTTGCCGAACGCGCCGGCCACGTTGGTGCCGACCAGCAGCGGGCGCCGCTGCCAGAGCAGCGGGACGGCCGGGGCCTTCTTCATCAGGTCCTCGTCCAGCTGCTTCCAGGCCTTGTTCGCCTCCTCGACGTTCGTCATGGCCGCGATCTGGTCCATCCGGTCCATCGTGGCCTGGTCCTTGAACTGGCTGTAGTTGCCCTGGTTGCCCTTCTCCTTGATGGTGCGGCCGTCGAAGAGGAACGGCAGGAACGTGGCACCGGAGGGGTAGTCGGGGCACCAGCCGTTGAGCGTCAGCTCGGGGGCGTTCTTGATGTCGCCGACGGTGTCGGCGAAGGCGGACGCGTCGACCGTGTTCACGGTGACCTGGACGCCGGCCTTCGACAGCGACTGCTGGATCGCCTCGGCGCGGGTCTTGTCGCCGGTCGAGACGGTGAGCGAGACCTTGAGGTCGCTCTTGCCCGCCTCCTGGAGCATCTTCTTGGCCTTCTCCTGGTCGCCGTTCACCGGGATCTTCAGCGGGTCGGACTTGACGCCGCCGGACAGCGAGGGCGGCAGGAAGGAGGTCGCCGCGTCGGTCATCGCGGGGCCGCCGAAGGCGGTCACCTGGGCGTCGCGGTCGACCGCCCACATCATCGCCTCGCGCACCTTCGGGTCGTCGAAGGGGGCCTTGGCGGTGTTCAGGTAGAGCATGTCGGTACAGCCGGTCTGCTCGGCGACCATGCGGGACCTGACGTCCGCCTTGGGCAGCACCTTGGCGACGGTCTCGTGCTGCATCCAGGGCATGTTGATGGCGTTGGCGTCGGCGCCGTCGCTGGCGATGATCCGGTCGTCGGCCTGGCCGCCCTTGATGCCCTGGGTGACCACGACCTTGTCCGGGTACGCCTTGCGGACGGTGTCGGTGGCCGGGTCCCAGTTGTCGTTGCGGACCAGCACCAGCTGCTTGCCGCGGTCGTAGGTCTCGATCTTGTACGGCCCGGAGGAGAACGGCCGGGCGTCGTACTGGGTGCCCTTCTCCTGGGACTGCGGCACCGGGGCGAAGGTCGGCAGGGTGACGGTGTCGGAGAACTCGGCGACCGGGCGCTTCAGGTGGAAGACGATGGTCCTGTCGTCCGGGGTCTCGATGCTCGACAGGTGCTCGCCGCCCAGCGGGCCCTTGTAGTTCTCGCCGCCCGCCAGGTACTGGATCGCGTAGTCGGGGCCGCCGGTGAGGTCCGGGGAGAAGGAGCGCTCGACGTTGTACTTGATGTCGGCGGACTTGATCGGCGAGCCGTCCTCGTACTTGAGGCCGTCCTTGAGGGTGAAGGTCCACACCTTGCCGCCCTCGGAGGACTTGCCGAGGTCGGTGGCGAGGTCCGGGACGATCTCGCTGCCGGCCGCGCCGGGCTCGGACTTGAAGGTGGTCAGGGTCCGGTAGAGCAGCCGGGTGCCGAAGTCCATGTGCGGCACCACCCAGTTGCGGGCCGGGTCGAGGTGGGCGAAGTCCTGGTTGGTCAGGACGGTCAGGGTGCCGCCCTTGACGGGGGTGCCGCCGATGATCGAGCCGGACGCCGCGCCCGGGCCCTTGCTGTCGGCGGGGGCGGCGTCGGCACCGCTGTCGCTCTTGTCGTTCGAGCAGGCCCCGAGGCCGAGGGTGAGGGTCGCCGCGAGGGCCGCCGCGAGGGCGGCGTGGGTGCGCCTGGTCATGTGCAACTCCGCTGTGGGGGGCCTGATCGTCCGACCTGGCCGGCTGCGCTGTGTGACCCGTAACATAGTAATGTGAAATTGCACTGCACAAGAGGTGACGCCACCCGTTACCGAGCTGTGTCCGTGCCCGCATCTCCCCAGCCCCGCCTAGGAGTTCACCGGTGACCCTCCCCCCGACCGGCCTCAACACCGGGAGCCACGACCTCCCGGTCTCCCCCGCCCTCGCCTCGTACATGGCCACCCAGTGGGCCGCCACCCCGCTCCCCGCCGACCGGCGGGTGCCCGGCTACGACCGCTTCCCCGGCCGCCGCGCCCGGCTCTCCGCCGCCTTCCCCGGCGAGCGGCTGATCGTCCCGGCCGGCCGGCTCAAGGTCCGCTGCAACGACCTCGACTACCGCTTCCGCCCGCACAGCGCGTACGTCTGGCTCACCGGGCTCACCGGCGAGGACCAGGCCGACCACGTCCTGGTCCTCGAACCGGCCGGCCCCGAGGGCCACGAACCGGTGCTCTACCTGCGCCCGCGCTCCCCGCGCGACGGCGGCGAGTTCTACCGCGACCGCCGCTACGGCGAGTTCTGGGTCGGCGCCCGGCCCGACCTCGCCGAGGCGGCCCGGCTCACCGGGGTGCGCACCGAGCACCTCGACGACCTCGGCAAGCTGCTCGCCGGCCCGCAGCCGCCCACCCGGGTGCTGGCCGGCACCGACCCGCTGGTCGACGAGGCCACCGGACGGCCCGACGGCGGCCACGCGGACGGCGAACTGGCCGCCGTGCTCTCCGAGTTGCGCCTGGTCAAGGACGCGTGGGAGATCGACCAGCTGCAACTGGCCGTCGACCACACCACCACCGGCTTCGAGGACGTCGTCCGCGCCCTGCCCACCGCGCTGCGCCACCACCGCGGCGAGCGCTGGATCGAGGGCGTCTTCGACCTGCGCGCCCGCGCCGAGGGCAACGGCACCAGCTACACCACCATCGCCGCCTCCGGCGCCCACGCCTGCGTGCTGCACTGGATCCGCAACGACGGCGCGCTCGACCCGAACTCCCTGCTGCTGCTGGACGCCGGCGTCGAGACCGACACCCTCTACGCCGCCGACATCACCCGCACCCTCCCGCTCAGCGGCACCTTCACCCCGGTCCAGCGGCAGGCCTACGACCTCGTCCTCGCCGCCCAGAGCGCCGGCATCGCCACCCTGCGCCCGGGCGCCCGGTTCCGCGACTTCCACCGCGCCGCCATGCGGGTCATCGCCGAGGGCCTCGCCGACTGGGGCGTGCTGCCCGTCTCCGCCGAGGAGGCCCTCGCCGAGGACAACGGCCTCTACCGCCGCTACACCCTCTGCGGCAGCGGCCACATGCTCGGCCTCGACTACCACGACTGCGCCAAGTCCCGCGCCGACCGCTACCTCGACGGCACCCTGGAGGAGGGCATGGTCCTCACCGTCGAGCCCGGCCTCTACCTCCAGCCCGACGACGAGACCCTCCCCGCCGAACTCCGCGGCCTCGGCATCCGCATCGAGGACGACCTCGTCATCACCGCCGACGGCGCCCACCTGATGTCCGGCGCCCTCCCCAGGACGGCCCCCGCCATCGAATCCTGGATGGCCGACCTGCTCGGTTGAGGAGGCGGCGGACGGTCAAGCCACCTTGACCGTCCGCTCCCCCTGCCGAACCGTCACCTCGACCTCACCGCCGATCGCCGCCGAGTACGCCCGCAGGTTGTCCAGGCTGTCCACCTGCCCGTGCTCGATCTGCGACACCCGGGCCTGACTCACGCCCATCAGCTCGGCGACCTCCTTCTGGGTCAGCCCTACCACCTTCCGCATCTCGGCCAGCTCATGCCCCCGAATCCGAGCAAGCATCTCCTGCCGGTACCGCGCCCCCTCAGCCTCCGCTTCCGGCGACGCCAGCCACGGGTTGATTCGCTGAGCCTCGGCCCACACCTCGGTCCAACTGCGACCCTTCATGCTCACGCTCCCTTGTCCTTCTCATCGACGTACTGCTCATAACGAGCCTCCGCCAGCGGGATGTTGTTGTCGTACCACCGGGACCACTCCCCGTTCTTGTCGCCGGCGACCAGGACGATGGCCGCGCGCGCAGCATCGAACACGAAGAGCATCCGGATCTCCGTGCGCCCAGCCGAGCCGGGCCGAAGCTCCTTCAGGTTGTGCAACCTGCTCCCTTGGATCCGATCCACCACCGGGCGGCCGAGCAACGGCCCCCTCCTGGCAAGCAGCTTGAGCGCCTCGGCGATCTGGCGCGCAGTGCGCGGATCCTTGGCAGAGATGTCCAGGAACCAGTCGTTCACCGGACCGACGAGTGTGATCTCCCACATGGAACCAAATTAAGTTGTCCCTTATACATTACCGCGCACTTTCCCACCCAATCCACCCGTGCGAGGGACAGCACGCCGGGCCCTGCGCGCCCCGGCTCACGCCTCCCGGGCGGACTGCCAGAGGGCGGTGACGATCGCCTCCGCGGGGCCGGTGCGGGCCAGGTGGTGGGCGGTGCCGGCCCAGAGGTGCATGGCGGCGGTGTCGGCCCGGCGGGTGGCGGCGGCGCGCAGGGGGGCGGTGAGGTGGTGGACCTCGGGGTAGGCGGGCGGGGCGTACGGGCCGTGGCGGTCGATGAAGGCGTTGCGCAGGCCGCGGGCCGGGCGGCCGGTGAAGGCGCGGGTGACGACCGTCTCCGGCAGTTCGACGAGCGCCGCCCGGTGGGCGGCCGCGGCGCCGGACTCGTCCGACCGCAGCAGCGCCGTGCCCAGCTGCACCGCCACCGCCCCCGCCCGCAGCGCCGCCGCGCCGCCGCCGGCAGCAGGTGCGAGATCCCGCGGGACTCGCGCCAGATGTTGAA
>NZ_JBEXJK010000120.1:0-20502 GCF_040609095.1 Kitasatospora sp. NPDC004799 | reverse complement strand
CGGCCGTTGACGGGTGTGTTCCATGTGGCGGGTGTGCTGCGGGACGGGGTGTTGGTGTCGTTGGGTGCGGGTGCGGTGGGGGAGGTGTTGCGGTCAAAGGTGGACGGTGCGTGGGCGTTGCACGAGGTGACGCGGGAGCGGTGCCCGGGGTTGGCGGCGTTCGTGGTGTATTCGTCGGTGTCGGGTCTGGTGGGGAGTGCCGGTCAGGCGAACTACGCGGCGGCGAACGCGTTCCTGGACGCGTTGGCGCAGGAGCGGTCGGCCCGGGGCCTGCCGGGTCTGTCGCTGGCGTGGGGGTTGTGGGAGCAGGAGTCCGGCATGACCGCCGGCCTCGACGAGGGCGACCTCGACCGCATCCGGCGCTCCGGTGTGCTGCCCCTGCCCACGGCGCGCGCCCTCGACCTGCTCGACCTCGCGCTCCGCGCCGACCGGCCCGTGGTGGCCCCCGTGCGCCTCGACACCCTCGGCCTGCGCGAGCGCTCCGCCGAGCCGGTGCCCTCCGTGCTGCGCCGACTCGTCCGCCGCCCGCGCCGGATCGCTGCCACCGGTGCCGAACCGCTGTCCCTGGCCGGCCTGCTGTCCGGCAGCCGGGAGGACGAGCGGGGCCGCCGGCTGCTCGACCAGCTGCGCGATCTGCTGCTGGAACACCCCGAGGTCTCCCACGCCGTCCCGGTCCTGGTACGGGCCGACGGTCCCGCCGACGGAACCGGCGGCCGCGCGGACGACACCGACGGTGCTGCGGACGGAGCGGACGGCGCTGCGGACGGAGTGGACGGCGCCGGCGATCAGGAGCGGACGACGGCGAGGGCCGAGGCCGGGATCACGGCCTACGTCCTGCCCAGCCCGACCCCGCAGGTGCTGCGGGAACTCCGCGACCGCCTGCCCGCCCACCTCGCCGCCGTCGAGATCCTCGGCGCCGACGAGCCGCACGCCCGGCAGGAGGTCCTCCGCGGACTCTTCGCCGAACTGCTCGGTCTCACCCACGTGGCAGCCGGCGACAGCTTCTTCGACATGGGCGGGCAGTCCCTCCTCGCCACCCGTCTGATCAGCCGCGTCCGCGGTGTCCTCGGGGCCGAGATCCAGCCCCGCGAGCTGTTCGAGCACCCGAGCCCGGACGCCCTGGCGCTCCGCCTCGGTGACGGGACCGGGGAGCGGCGCACCCGGCTCGCGCCGGTCGCGCGCCCGGACGTGCTGCCGCTGTCGTTCGCGCAGCAACGCCTCTGGTTCCTCAACAAGTTGGAGGGCCCGTCGGCGACGTACAACGTGCCGCTCGCGCTGTGGATGTCCGGGGAACCGGACCCGGCGGCGCTCGCCGCCGCGCTGAACGACGTGGCGGGCCGGCACGAGTCGCTGCGGACCGTGTTCGCGGAGGCGGACGGCGAGCGGAGCCAGCGGGTGCTGGCCGAGTTCCGGGTGCCGCTGGAGACCCGCCGGGTCGAGACCGGCGAGCTGCGGCGGGAGGTGGCCGGGGCGGCCCGGTACACCTTCGACCTGGAGACCGAAGTGCCCATCCGGGCCTGGCTGTTCAGTGCCGGGCCCTCCGAGCACGTGCTGCTCGTCGTGCTGCACCACATCGCGGGCGACGGGTGGTCCATGGTGCCGCTGGCCCGTGACCTGGCCGAGGCCTACGCGGCCCGGCTCGACGGTGCGGCGCCGCGCTGGGAGCCGCTGCCGGTGCAGTACGCGGACTACACCCTCTGGCAGCGGGACCTGCTGGGCGAGGCGGACGACCCCGACAGCCTCTTCGGGCGCCAAGTGGACTACTGGCGCGAGAAGTTGGCCGACCTCCCGGAGGAGGTGAGCTTCCCCGCCGACCGTGCCCGGCCCGCCGTGGCCTCGTACGCCGGGGACGTGACCCCCTTCGCGCTCGACCCGGACCTGCACGGCGCGCTGAGCGAACTGGCCCGCGCCCACGACGCCACCGTCTTCATGGTCCTGCAGGCCGCCCTCGCCGCCCTGCTGACCCGGCTCGGCGCCGGCACCGACATCCCGCTCGGCAGCGGCATCGCCGGCCGGACCGACGAGGCGCTCGACCGGCTGGTGGGCTTCTTCGTCAACATGCTGGTGCTGCGCACGGACACCTCGGGCGACCCGTCGTTCGCCGAACTCCTCGGCCGGGTCCGGGAGACCAGCCTCGCGGCCTACGCCCACCAGGACGTCCCGTTCGAGTCCCTGGTGGAAGAGATCAACCCGCACCGCTCGACCGCCCACCACCCGCTGTTCCAGGTGGCCCTGACCCTGCAGAACAACGAGCAGGCCACGTTCGGCATGCCCGGACTCGACGTCCGCCCGGAGCTCGTCGGCACCGGGACCGCCCGCTTCGACCTCTTCTTCAGCCTGACCGAGAGCCATGGCGCGGACGGCGAGCCCACCGGCATCGACGCCTACGTCGAGTACGCCACCGAGCTCTTCGACGCCGCCACCGTCGACGCCCTGATCCACCGCTGGACCGAGTTCATGCGCGCCCTGGTCCGCGACCCGGCGGCCCCCATCGGTGCGGCGGACGTCCTCACCCCGGGGGAGCACGCGCGGATCGCCGAGTGGAACACCGGCCGCACCGACGACACCGCCGGGTCGAGCCTGCCGGCGCTCTTCGCGGCCCAGGTCGCCCGCACCCCCGAGGCGACGGCCCTGGTCTGCGGCGACGTCGAACTGACCTACCGGGAGCTGGACGCCCGGGCCAACCGGATCGCCCACTGGCTGCGCGGCCGGGGCATCGGCCCCGAGCAGTACGTGGCCGTCCTCCACGAGCGCTCGCCCGAGCAGATCGCGGCCGTCCTCGGCGTCCTCAAGGCGGGCGCCGCCTACGTCCCGCTCGACCCCGAGCACCTCGCCGAACGGGCCGGCCGCATCCTGGCCGACGCCGCCCCGGAGCTGCTCCTGACCACCCGGGCGCTCGCCGACACCCTCGGCGCCCTGCACGACGGCACCGAGACCGTGGCCACCGACGACCCCGGGACGGCCGCCGCCCTGGCCGGCTGCCCCGACCACGACCCGGGACCCGAGGTACCGCTGCACCCCGGCCACCCGGCCTACGTCATCCACACCTCCGGCTCCACCGGCGTGCCCAAGGGCGTCGTCGTCACCCACCAGGGCCTCGGAAGCCTGGCGAGCACCCTGCTGCGGCAGTGCGAGGTCACCCCCGACTCCCGGGTGCTCCAGCTGTCCTCGCCCGGCTTCGACGCGGCCGTGCTCGAACTGACCATGGCCTTCGCTTCCGGCGCCGCCCTCGTCCTGGGCGCCCGGGACCGGCTCGTCGGCGCCGAACTGGCCGACGTGCTGGCCGACCGCCGGATCACCCACGCGCTCATCCCGCCGTCCGTGCTCGGCACCCTGCCGGCCGGCTCCGCCGAGGCGCTCACCGGATTCCGCACCCTGATCGTGGGCGCCGAGGCCTGCGGCCCCGACCTGGTGCGGAGCTGGTCGCCGGGACGCCGCATGGTCAACGCCTACGGCCCGACCGAGTCCACGGTGGTCGCGGCCATCAGCGGGCCGCTCACCGGCCGTGACGTGCCGATCGGACGCCCCGTCGACAACACCCGGGTCCGGGTCCTGGACGGACGCCTGCGGCCGGTGCCCCCGGGCGTCCCCGGCGAGCTGTACCTGGCGGGCGCGGGCCTGGCCCGCGGCTACCTCGACCAGCCCGGGCTCACCGCCCAGCGCTTCGTGGCCGATCCGTTCGGCCCGGCCGGCACCCGGATGTACCGCACGGGCGACATCGCGCGCTGGACGGCGGAGGGGCAGCTGGAGTACCTGGGCCGGGCCGACCAGCAGGTCAAGGTCCGCGGCTTCCGGATCGAACCCGGCGAGATCGAGGCCGCCCTGCGCGAGCAGGCCGGCGTCGCCCAGGCCGTGGTGGTGGTCCGCGAGGACCGCGACGGCGACCCGCGGCTCGTCGCGTACATCGTCCCCGAGGGCGAGGCCGCCGAGGACGACCAGGTGGACGAGTGGCGCGAGATCTACGACGACGTCTACGGCGGTGCCCGGGCGGAAGCCCCCGTGCTCGGCCAGGACTTCACCGGCTGGAACAGCTCCTACACCGGCGGGCCGATCCCGCTCGACGAGATGCGCGCCTGGCGCGACGCCGCGGTGAGCCGCATCACGGAGCGCCCGACCCGGCGCGTCCTCGAGATCGGCGTGGGCTCCGGCCTGATCCTCGGCCCGCTCGCCCCCCGGACCGAGGCCTACTGGGCGACCGACTTCTCCGCGCCCGTGATCGACCGCCTCACCGCCCAGTGCGAGGCCGCGGGGATCGCCGACCGGGTACGGCTGCTGTGCCGGCCCGCCGACGTCATGGACGACATCCCGACCGAGTACTTCGACACCGTCGTCCTCAACTCGATCATCCAGTACTTCCCCGACGCCGACTACCTGGCCAGGGTCCTGGACGGCGCGCTCGGCCGGCTCGCCCCCGGCGGGCGCATCGTCGTGGGCGACGTGCGCCACCGCGGCTCGCTGCGCGCCTTCCAGACCGGGATCCACCTCGGCCACGTGGCGGAGGGCACCACCGGCGAGCAGCTCAGGGCGGCCGTGGAACACGCGGTGGTCATGGAGAAGGAACTGGTCATCGACCCGGACTTCTTCACCGTCTGGGCGCGGCGCCACCCCGAGGCGGTGGCCGGCGTCGACATCCGGCTCAAGCGCGGCACCGACCACAACGAGCTGACCAGGCACCGCTACGAGGTCGTCCTGCACAAGGCGGACGGGACCGCCCGGCCCGAGTCCCTCGCGGACGTCCCGGAACTCGTCTGGGGCCGCGACCTCACCGGCCTCCGGGACCTGGAAGGCCTGGACGCCGTCAGCTCCGGGGCCGGGCCGGTCCGGATCACGGGCCTCCTCAACAGCCGTCTGACCGGCGAGGTCGCGGCGGCGGAGGAACTCGCGCACGAGGCGCCGCCGAGCCGGCTCCGCGCCCTCCTGAGCACGGGTCGGGCCGACGGGAGCGCGCCCGAGGCCGTCGACCCCGAGGCCCTGCACGCCTGGGGCGAGCGGCACGGCTGCCAGGTCCTGACCACCTGGTCGCCCGGGGCGCCGGACGCCCTCGACGCCGTGCTCGTGCCCGGCGGAGCCGCGGACGCCGTCTACACGGACGTGCACCGACCGGCGTACGCCCAGGACAAGCCGCTGTCGGCCCTGGTGAACAACCCGCTGGGCTCCCGGACGACCGGGCGCGTCCTGGCGGGGCTGCGGGACGCCCTGCGGCAGCGGTTGCCCGAGTACATGGTGCCGTCCGCGGTCATCGCCCTCGACGCCATGCCGCTCACCTCCAGCGGCAAGCTCGACCGGCGGGCCCTCCCGGCTCCCGACTACGCGTCGCGGTCGGTACGGGAGCCCCGTTCGGCGCGCGAGGTGGCGCTGTGCGGTCTGTTCGCGGAGGTGCTGGGGGTCGACCGGGTCGGGATCGACGACGACTTCTTCGACCTGGGCGGCCATTCGCTGCTGGCGACGCGGCTGGTGAGCCGGGTGCGCTCGGTGCTGGGTGTGGAGCTGCCGCTGCGTGCGGTGTTCGAGACGCCGACCGTGGCCGGGCTGGCCGAGCGGTCGGGTTCGGGCGGCGCGGTGCGCCCGCAGCTGGTGGCGGGGGTGCGGCCGGAGGTGTTGCCGCTGTCCTTCGCGCAGCAGCGCTTGTGGTTCCTGCACCGCCTGGAGGGTCCGTCGGCGACGTACAACATGCCGTTGGCGCTGCGGTTGTCGGGTGTGTTGGACCGGGCCGCGTTGGCGGCGGCGCTGGACGATGTGGTGGGGCGGCACGAGTCGCTGCGGACGGTGTTCGCGGAGGTGGACGGCGAGCCGTGCCAGCGGGTGCTGAGTGAGGTGTCGGTTCCGCTGGAGACGGTCGAGGTCGAGCCCGCCGGGCTGGGTGAGGCGATGGCCGGGGCGGCCCGGTACGCCTTCGATCTGGCGGCGGAGATCCCGGTGCGGGCGTGGCTGTTCGCCGCGGGTCCGCAGGAGCACGTGCTGCTGGTGGTGCTGCACCACATCGCCGGTGACGGGTGGTCGTTGGTGCCGTTCGCCGACGGTCTGGCGGAGGCGTACGCGGCCCGGTTGGAGGGTGCGGCGCCGGAGTGGGAGCCGCTGCCGGTGCAGTACGCGGACTACACGCTGTGGCAGCGTGAGCTCCTGGACGAGGTGCGTGAGGGGCAGATCGCTTACTGGCGCGGCCAGTTGGCCGGCCTTCCGGAGGAGGTGAGCCTCCCTGTCGACCGTCCGAGGCCGGCCGTGGCCTCCTACGCGGGCGACATGCTGGAGTTCGAGCTGGGCCCGGAGCTGCACCGTGCCGTCGGTGAGGTGGCGCGTGCCCACGACGCCACGTTGTTCATGGTGTTGCAGGCGTCGTTGGCCGTGCTGCTGTCCCGGCTCGGGGCGGGTGAGGACGTCCCGATCGGTTCCCCCGTCGCGGGGCGTTCGGACGAGGCCTTGAACGACCTGGTCGGGTTCTTCGTGAACACGCTGGTGCTGCGCACGGACGTGTCGGGTGACCCGTCCTTCGCCGAACTGGTGGGCCGGGCACGGGAGGCAGGACTCGGTGCGCTGGCGCACCAGGACGTGCCGTTCGAGTACCTGGTGGAGGAGCTCAACCCGCGGCGTTCGGCGGCGCGGCACCCGCTGTTCCAGGTGATGCTGGCGCTGCAGAACACCGAGCGGGCGCGTTTCGCGCTGCCGGGTCTGGAGGTGTCGGCGGAGCCGGTGGGCACGGGTGTCTCCCGGGTCGACCTGACGCTCAGCCTGGCGGAGGAGCCCGAGAGCGGCGGGGTGCGCGGGGTCGCGGAGTTCGCGACGGACCTGTTCGACCGGGCCACCGTCGAGCTGTTCCTGAACCGCTGGAGCCGGCTGCTGGAGCAGCTGACCGCGCGGCCCGAGCTGCCGGTCGGCCGGGCCGACATCCTCACCCCCGAGGAGCGGCAGCAGCTCCTGGCGCGCCGGACCGACACGGAGCTGCCGGCGCGCAGCCTGGTCACGGCCTTCCGCGCGCAGGTCGAGCGGGTCCCGGACGCCGTCGCGGTCGTCGCCGACGGCACCCGGCTCACGTACGCCGAACTCGACGAGCGGGCCGACCGCCTCGCCGAGGAGCTGATCGCCCGTGGTGTCGGCGCGGAACGTCTGGTGGCCGTCGCCATGCCGCGGTCGATCGGCTTCGTGGTCGCGGTGCTGGCCGTGGTCAAGGCGGGCGGTATGTACCTGTCGCTCGACGCGCGCTACCCGGAGAGCCAGGTCCGCAGGATGTGGGCGGACAACGACGTCAACCTGCTGCTGGCCGACGCGCCGACCCGCGTCCCGGCCTTCGTGCCCGAGGACCAGGTCCTGCTGATCCAGGACGGCGCCGCGCACCTGCCGTCCACGGCCCCGTCCCCGTCCGCCCGGCCCGTCGGCGGCCCCGGGGTGCTCCCCGACCCCGACCAGCTGGCCTGCATCATCTACACGTCCGGATCCAGCGGCACCCCGAAGGGCATCGGGCTCACCCACGCCGACATCACCTCCCTGGCCGACGACCCCGCGGTCGGCCGGTACCCCGCGCGGGTGCTGCTCCACTCGCCGACCGCCTGGGATGCCCTGCCGTTCGAGCTGTGGATGCCCCTGCTGCTCGGCGGCCGGGTCGTGATCGCCCCCGATGTGCCGCTCGACGGACCGCATCTGCGGGACATCATCCGCGACCACGGCGTCACCTCCCTGTGGATCACCGCGGGACTGTTCAAGGCGATGGCGGAGGACCGGCCCGACTGCTTCGCGTCCGTCCGCCAGGTCTTCACCGGCGGTGAGGTCGTCCCGCAGGACCCGGTGCGACGCGTCATGGCGGCCTGCCCGGACCTCACCGTGGTGAACGGCTACGGACCGGGCGAGACCACCACCTTCGCCACCCTGCACGAGATGCCGCCCGGCCACGACCCGGAGCCGTCCCTGCCGATCGGCCGGCCGATCACCAACAAGCGGGTGTACGTCCTCGACGAGCACCTCGGCCTGGTGCCGCCCGGTGTGGTGGGCGAGCTGTACGTCGCCGGCGCCGGTATGGCACGCGGGTACCTGGGGCAGCCGGGGCTGAGCGCCCAGCGCTTCGTGGCGAACCCGTACGGCGCACCCGGCGAGCGCATGTACCGCACGGGCGACCTGGCCCGCTGGAACCGCGACGGCCTGCTGGAGTTCGCCGGCCGGGCCGACCAGCAGGTCAAGATCCGCGGCTTCCGGATCGAGCCGGGCGGGATCGAGTCGGCGCTGCGGCGGTGCACCGGGGTGACCCACGCCACCGTCCTCGTCCACACCGTCCGGGAAGGCGATGTCCGTCTCGTCGCGTACGTGGTGACCGAGCCCGGCACCGCGTTCGACCCGTCCGCGGTCGCCGAGGAACTGCGCGGGCAGCTCCCGGAGTACATGGTTCCCTCCCTGATCACGGCTGTTCCCGCGATACCCCTGACGCCGAACGGGAAGGTGGACCGGGCCGCGTTGCCGGTGCCCGACTTCGGTGCGCTGGTGTCGGAGGGCGGCCGGGGGCCTCGTTCGGCGCGCGAGGTGGCGCTGTGCGAGGTGTTCGCGGAGGTGCTGGGGGTCGACCGGGTCGGGATCGACGACGACTTCTTCGACCTGGGCGGCCACTCGCTCCTGGTGATGCGGTTGATGGGCCGGGTCCGTGAGCGGTTGGGTGCCGAGCTCTCGGTGCGTGCGGTGTTCGAGGCGCCGACGGTGGCGGGTCTGGCCGAGCGGTTGGTTTCCGGTGGTGCGGTGCGGGCGGAGTTGGTGGCGGGGGTGCGGCCGGAGGTGTTGCCGTTGTCCTTCGCGCAGCAGCGGCTGTGGTTCCTGCACCGGTTGGAGGGTCCGTCGGCGACGTACAACATGCCGTTGGGGCTGCGGTTGTCGGGTGTGCTGGACCGTGGTGCGTTGGCGGCGGCGTTGGACGATGTGGTGGGTCGGCACGAGTCGTTGCGGACGGTGTTCGCGGAGGTGGACGGCGAGCCGTGCCAGCGGGTGCTGAGCGGGGTGTCGGCTCCGCTGGAGACGGTGGAGGTCGAGCCCGACGGACTGCGCGAGGCGTTGGCCGGTGCTGCCCGGTACGCCTTCGACCTGTCGGCCGAAGTACCCGTCCGTTCCTGGCTGTTCAGCACCGGCCCGACCGAGCACGTGCTGCTGGTGGTGCTGCACCACATCGCGGGTGACGGCTGGTCCATGGTGCCGTTGGCCCGTGATCTGGCCGAGGCGTACGCGGCCCGGTTGGAGGGTGCGGCGCCGGGTTGGGAGCCGCTGCCGGTGCAGTACGCGGACTACACGCTGTGGCAGCGTGAGCTTCTGGACGAGGTGCGTGAGGGGCAGATCGCCTACTGGCGCGGCCAGTTGGCGGATCTCCCGCAGGAGGTGAGCCTGCCCGCCGACCGCGTTCGGCCGGCCGTGGCCTCCTACGCCGGTGACATGACGGACTTCGTCCTCGATCCGGAGCTGCACGGTGCGCTGAGCGAGCTCGCGCGGTCGTCGAACGCCACGATGTTCATGGTGCTGCAGGCTTCGTTGGCCGTGCTGCTGTCTCGGCTCGGGGCGGGTGAGGACGTGGCGATCGGTTCGCCGGTGGCGGGGCGTTCGGACGAGGCGCTGAACGATCTGGTCGGGTTCTTCGTGAACACGCTGGTGCTGCGGACGGACGTGTCGGGTGACCCGTCGTTCGTGGAGCTGGTGGGCCGGGTGCGGGAGGCGGGGCTCGGTGCGCTGGCGCATCAGGACGTGCCGTTCGAGTACCTGGTGGAGGAGTTGAACCCGCGGCGTTCGGCGGCGCGTCATCCGCTGTTCCAGGTGATGCTGGCGCTGCAGAACACCGAGCGGGCGCGTTTCGCGCTGCCGGGTCTGGAGGTGTCGGCGGAGCCGGTGGGCACGGGTGTCTCCCGGATGGACCTGACGCTCAGCCTGGCGGAGGAGCCCGACGGCGGCGGGGTGCGCGGGGTCGCGGAGTTCGCGACGGACCTGTTCGACCGGGCCACCGTCGAGTTGTTCCTCGACCGCTGGGTCCGGCTGCTGAGGGAGCTGACCGCGCGTCCTGAGCTGCCGGTCGGCCGGGCCGACATCCTCACCCCCGAGGAGCGGCAGCAGGTCCTGGTGGGGTGGAACGACACCGCCCGTGAGGTGCCGGCGACGACCCTGCCGGAGCTGTTCGCCGCGCAGGCGGCGCGGACGCCCGAGGCGACGGCCCTGGTCGCCGGGGCCACGCGGTTGAGCTACGCGCAGCTCAATGCCCGGGCCAACCGGGTCGCCCACTGGCTCATCGCCCAGGGCGTCCGGCCGGGCGACACGGTGGCCGTGGCGCTGCCGAGGTCGGTCGAACTGGTCACCGTGCTGCTGGCCACGCACAAGGCCGGTGCCGCGTACCTGCCGTTGGACCTGGACTACCCGGCGGAGCGCATCGAATTCATGCGCCGTGACGCGGAGCCCGCGTACCTGGTCGACGACCTCGACCTGATCAGCGGGCTGCTCGACGGGGAGGAGGGCGAAGCCACCGAACCGGCCGTCGCCCCGGACCCCGCCCTTCCCGCGTACGTGATCTACACCTCGGGCTCCACCGGGCGCCCCAAGGGCGTCGTCGTCCCGCAGCGGGCCATCGTCAACCGGCTCCGGTGGATGCAGGACGAGTACGGGCTCGGCCCGGACGACCGGGTCCTCCAGAAGACACCGGCGAGCTTCGACGTCTCCGTGTGGGAGTTCTTCTGGCCGCTCATCACCGGCTCCACGCTCGTGGTCGCGGAGCCCGGAGGCCACAAGGACCCGGCGTACCTGACCCGGCTGATCCAGGCGGAGGGTGTCACCACCGTCCACTTCGTGCCGTCCATGCTGGAGGCGTTCCTCGCCGACGGGTCCTCCGCGCACTGCACCGGCCTGACCCGGGTGCTGTGCAGCGGCGAGGCCCTGCCGGCGGACCTGGCCGCGCGGTTCCACGACACGCTGCCCGACGCGGAACTGCACAACCTCTACGGGCCGACCGAGGCCGCGGTGGACGTCACCTCCTGGCACAGCGTCGCCGACTCGGGCGTCGTCCCCATCGGCCGGCCGGTCTGGAACACCCGCCTGTACGTGCTCGACGCGGCGCTCCAGCCGGTGGCTCCCGGCGCTCCCGGCGAGCTGTACCTCGCCGGAGTGCAGCTGGCGGACGGCTACCTGCGGCGGCCGGGAGTGACGGCCGAGCGGTTCGTGGCGAACCCGTACGGCGCGCCCGGCGAGCGCATGTACCGCACGGGCGACCTCGCCCGCTGGACGGCCGACGGGGTCCTCCAGTTCCTCGGCCGGGCCGACCAGCAGGTCAAGATCCGGGGCTTCCGGATCGAGCCGGCCGAGATCGAGGCGGCTCTCACCGCCCATCCGGCGGTCCGCCAGGCCCTCGTCGTCGCCCGGGAGAACAACCTGGTGGCGTACGCGGTGCCGGGGCAGGACGCCGGGATCGACACCCGGCAGCTCCGGGAACACCTGCGGACCACTCTGCCGGAGCACATGATCCCGGCGGCCGTCGTCCCCCTGGACCGGCTTCCCCTGACGCCGAACGGGAAGGTGGACCGGGCCGCGTTGCCGGTGCCCGACTTCGGTGCGCTGGTGTCGGAGGGGGGCCGGGGGCCTCGTTCGGCGCGCGAGGTGGCGCTGTGCGAGGTGTTCGCGGAGGCGTTGGGGGTCGACCGGGTCGGGATCGACGACGACTTCTTCGACCTCGGTGGCCATTCGCTGCTGGCGACGCGGCTGGTGAGCCGGGTGCGCTCGGTGCTGGGCGTGGAGCTGCCGCTGCGTGCGGTGTTCGAGGCGCCGACGGTGGCGGGGCTGGCCGAGCGGTTGGCTTCCGGTGGTGCGGTGCGGGCGGAGTTGGTGGCGGGGGTGCGGCCGGAGGTGTTGCCGTTGTCCTTCGCTCAGCAGCGTCTGTGGTTCCTGCACCGCTTGGAGGGTCCGTCGGCGACGTACAACATGCCGTTGGGGCTGCGGTTGTCGGGTGTGTTGGACCGGGCCGCGTTGGCGGCCGCGTTGGACGATGTGGTGGGGCGGCACGAGTCGTTGCGGACGGTGTTCGCGGAGGTGGACGGCGAGCCGTGCCAGCGGGTGTTGAGCGGGGTGTCGGTTCCGCTGGAGACGGTGGAGGTCGAGCCCGACGGACTGGGCGAGGCGTTGGCCGGTGCGGCCCGGTACGCCTTCGACCTGTCGGCCGAAGTGCCCGTCCGTTCCTGGCTGTTCAGCACCGGCCCGACCGAGCACGTGCTGCTGGTCGTGTTGCACCACATCGCGGGTGACGGGTGGTCGTTGGTGCCGTTGGCCCGTGATCTGGCCGAGGCGTACGCGGCCCGGTTGGAGGGTGCGGCGCCGGAGTGGGAGCCGCTGCCGGTGCAGTACGCGGACTACACGCTGTGGCAGCGTGAGCTCCTGGACGAGGTACGTGAGGGGCAGATCGCTTACTGGCGCGGCCAGTTGGCGGGCCTCCCGGAGGAGGTCAGCCTCCCCGCAGACCGTCCGAGGCCGGCCGTGGCCTCGTACGCGGGCGACATGACCTCGTTCGAGCTGCGCCCGGACCTGCACCGCGCACTGGGTGACCTCGCGCGGTCGTCGAACGCCACGATGTTCATGGTCCTGCAGGCTTCGTTGGCCGTGCTGCTGTCCCGACTCGGCGCGGGCGAGGACGTGGCGATCGGTTCTCCCGTCGCGGGGCGTTCGGACGAGGCGCTGAACGACCTGGTCGGGTTCTTCGTGAACACGCTGGTGCTGCGCACGGACGTGTCGGGTGACCCGTCCTTCGCCGAACTGGTGGGCCGGGCACGGGAGGCGGGGCTCGGTGCGCTGGCGCATCAGGACGTGCCGTTCGAGTACCTGGTGGAGGAGTTGAACCCGCGGCGTTCGGCGGCGCGGCACCCGCTGTTCCAGGTGATGCTGGCGCTGCAGAACACCGAGCGGGCGCGTTTCGCGCTGCCGGGTCTGGAGGCGGCCGAGGAGCCGGTGGGCACGGGCGTGTCCCGGGTCGACCTGACGCTCAGCCTGGCGGAGGAGCCCGAGAGCGGCGGGGTGCGCGGAGTCGCGGAGTTCGCGACGGACCTGTTCGACCGGTCCACCGTCGAGCTGTTCCTCGACCGCTGGGTCCGGCTGCTGGAGCAGCTGACCGCGCGGCCCGAGCTGCCGGTCGGCCGGGCCGACATCCTCACCTCCGACGAACACCGCGAACTGTCGCGGCTGGACTACGTCCTGGACCGGAACCTGCGGCTCGTGCCGCGGGGTGTCGTGGGCGAGCTGTACGCCAGGGGCGCGGAGAGCGACCTGGCCGGCACCGACCCGGAGCGCTGGGTGCCGGACCCGTTCGGCACGCCGGACGCGCGGATGTACCGCACGGGCGAGCTGGCCCGCCGCCGGATCGGCGACGGGCACCTGGAACTCGTCGGCCCCGCAGACCCGCAGGCGGCCGCCCTGGAGCTCGAAGCCGTGCTGCGGACGCTGCCCGGCGTCGCCGAGGCCACCGTGGTGGTGGACGGGGAGACGGCGCGGTCGGTCGCCTACGTGGTGCCGCTCGTCATGAACCAGTTCTCCGTGTCGCGTGTGCACGAGGACCTGAAGCACCGGCTGCCGGAGCACCGGCTGCCCGCTGTGATCATGCCCGTTCCCGCCCTCCCGCTGACGGCGGACGGTGCGCTCGACCGGGACGCCCTGCCCGACCCCGACCACACGCCGCAGTCGATGCGGACCTCGCGGTCGCCGCAGGAGGAGATCCTCTGCGGTCTGTTCGCGGAGGTGCTGGGGGTCGACCGGGTCGGGATCGACGACGGGTTCTTCGGTCTGGGCGGCCACTCGTTGATGGCGACGCGGCTGGTCAGCCGGGTGCGCTCGGTGCTGGGCGTGGAGCTGCCACTGCGTACGGTGTTCGAGTCGCCGACGGTGGCGGGGCTGGCCGAGCGGTTGGCTTCCGGTGGTGCGGTGCGGGCGGAGTTGGTGGCGGGGGTGCGGCCGGAGGTGTTGCCGTTGTCCTTCGCGCAGCAGCGCCTGTGGTTCCTGCACCGCTTGGAGGGTCCGTCGGCGACGTACAACATGCCGTTGGCGCTGCGGTTGTCGGGTGTGTTGGACCGGGCCGCGTTGGCGGCGGCGCTGGACGATGTGGTGGGCCGGCACGAGTCGCTGCGGACGGTGTTCGCGGAGGTGGACGGCGAGCCGTGCCAGCGGGTGCTGAGTGAGGTGTCGGTTCCGCTGGAGACGGTGGAGGTCGAGCCCGACGGACTGGGCGAGGCGTTGGCCGGTGCAGCCCGGTACGCCTTCGATCTGGCGGCGGAGATCCCGGTGCGGGCGTGGCTGTTCGCCGCGGGTCCGCAGGAGCACGTGCTGCTGGTGGTGTTGCACCACATCGCCGGTGACGGCTGGTCGTTGGTGCCGTTCGCCGGCGGTCTGGCGGAGGCGTACGCGGCCCGGTTGGAGGGTGCGGCGCCGGAATGGGAGCCGCTGCCGGTGCAGTACGCGGACTACACGCTGTGGCAGCGCGAGGTCCTGGACGAGGTGCGTGAGGGGCAGATCGCCTACTGGCGCGGCCAGTTGGCGGGCCTCCCGGAGGAGGTCAGCCTCCCCGCCGACCGTCCGAGGCCGGCCGTGGCCTCCTACGCGGGCGAGACGACCTCGTTCGTCATCGATCCGGAGCTGCACGGTGCGCTGAGCGAGCTCGCGCGGTCGTCGAACGCCACGATGTTCATGGTGTTGCAGGCGTCGTTGGCCGTGCTGCTGTCCCGGCTCGGGGCGGGTGAGGACGTCCCGATCGGTTCTCCCGTCGCGGGTCGTTCGGACGAGGCGTTGAACGACCTGGTCGGGTTCTTCGTGAACACGCTGGTGCTGCGGACGGACGTGTCGGGTGACCCGTCCTTCGTGGAACTGGTGGGCCGGGTACGGGAGGCGGGGCTCGGTGCGCTGGCGCATCAGGACGTGCCGTTCGAGTACCTGGTGGAGGAGTTGAACCCGCGGCGGTCGGCGGCGCGGCACCCGCTGTTCCAGGTGATGCTGGCCCTGCAGAACACCGAGCGTGCGGGATTCGCGCTGCCGGGCCTGGAGGTGGCCGAGGAGCCGGTGGGCACGGGCGTGTCCCGGGTCGACCTGACGCTCAGCCTCGTCGAGGAGTCCGGTCACGGGGTGCGCGGGGTCGCGGAGTTCGCGACGGACCTGTTCGACCGGGCCACCGTGGAGCTGTTCCTCGACCGGTGGGTCCGGCTGCTGAAGGAGCTGACCGCGCGGCCCGAGCTGCCGGTCGGCCGGGCCGACATCCTCACCCCCGAGGAGCGCCGGCAGGTCCTGGCGGGCTGGAACGACACCGCCCGTGAGGTGCCGGCGACGACCGTGCCGGAGCTGTTCGCCGCGCAGGCGGCGCGGACGCCCGAGGCGACGGCCCTGGTCGCCGGGGCCGTGCGGTCGAGCTACGCGCAGCTCAATGCCCGGGCCAACCGGGTCGCCCACTGGCTCCTCGCCCAGGGCGTCCGACCGGGCGACACGGTGGCGCTGATGTACGAGCGGTCGGCCGACCTGATCGCGGCGATCCTCGGCGTCCTCAAGACGGGTGCGGCCTACCTGCCGGTCGACCCCGAGTTCCCGAGCGCCCGGGTGACGCACATCCTCACCGAGGCCGCGCCGGCGCTCCTGCTCACCAGCGAGGCCGTCGCCACGGGCGTCGGAGCGGGGGCTCTCGCGGAGCGTCCGTCCTCGGCGACGGTGGTCACCGACGCCCCGGACACCGCGGCCGCCCTGGCCCTGTGCCCGGACACCGACCCGGAGCCGGTCGCCCGTGCCGCGGACCCGGCCTACGTCCTGTACACCTCCGGATCCACGGGCGCGCCCAAGGGCGTGGTCGTGGAGCACGGGGCACTGTCGAACTTCCTCGCCGACATGGCCGAGCGCTTCCCGCTGACCGCCGAGGACCGCTGGGTGGGCGTGACCACCGTCGGGTTCGACATCTCCGTGCTGGAGATCTGCCTGCCGCTGACCAGGGGGGCCACGCTCGTGCTCGCCGACCGCGACACGGCCCGCACGCCCGCCGCGCTCGCCGGTCTGCTCCGGTCCACCGGCGCCACCGTCATGCAGGCGACCCCCACGCTGTGGCGCGCGCTCGCCGACGAGCAGCCGCAGTGCCTCGACGGGCTCCGGGTCCTGGTGGGCGGCGAGGCGCTCCCGCCGGACCTCGCGCGGACCCTCGCGGCCCGCGCCGCCGAGGTGGTCAACCTGTACGGACCGACCGAGACCACCATCTGGTCCACCTCGGCCGTGATCGGCTCCGGTGCGACACCGGAGCGCACGCCCATCGGGACGCCGATCGCCAACACGCGGGTCCACGTCCTCGACGAGCGCCTCGGCCTGGTGCCGCCCGGCGTGGTGGGCGAGCTGTACATCGCCGGCGCCGGCGTGGCGCGCGGGTACCTGGGGCAGCCGGGGCTGAGCGCCCAGCGCTTCGTCGCGGACCCGTACGGCCCGGCCGGTACCCGGATGTACCGCACCGGTGACCTGGTGCGCTGGAACCGGGACGGCCTGCTGGAGTTCGCCGGCCGGGCCGACCAGCAGGTCAAGATCCGCGGCTTCCGGATCGAACCCGGCGAGATCGAGGTCCTGCTCCGGGAACAGCCCGGAGTGGCGCACGCCGTGGTGGTGGTCCGGGAGGACCGGCCGGGGGACCAGCGGCTGGTCGCCTACGTGGTGCCCGACGGGGCGGCCGACGCGCCGCACCTCGCCGAGCGCCGCGACCTGCGGGACGCCCTGCGCCTGCGGCTGCCCGAGTACATGGTGCCGTCGGCCGTGCTCACCCTGGCCGGCCTGCCGCTGACCCCCAACGGCAAGCTCGACCGCCGTGCCCTGCCGGCCCCGGACCAGGGCGCCGCCGCCGGACGCGGGCCCGCCACCCCCCAGGAGGCGGTGCTGGCCGAGCTGTTCGCCGACGTCCTCGGGGTGGAGCGGGTCGGAGTGGACGACGGGTTCTTCGACCTGGGCGGCCACTCCCTGCTCGCCACCCGGCTGATCGGCCGGATCCGGGACGTGCTGGGCGTGGAGCTGCCCCTGCGGGCGCTGTTCGAGACGTCCAGCGCGGCCGGGCTCGCCCGCCGCCTGGAGGCGGACCACGACGGCTCGGCCGACGCCTTCGGTGTCGTCCTGCCGCTGCGGCCCCGTCCCGAGGGCGTGCCGCTGTTCTGCGTCCACCCGGGCGGCGGCCTGAGCTGGTCGTACGCCGGACTGCTGCGCCACCTGCCCGCGGAGGTGCCCCTCTACGGCCTCCAGGCCCGCGGACTGTCCGAGCCGGACGACCTCCCGGGCAGCGTCGAGGAGATCGCCGACGACTACGTCGCCGAGCTCCTCCGGCTGCGGCCCGAGGGCCCCTTCCCGCTGCTGGGCTGGTCGTTCGGCGGGGTGGTCGCCCACGCCATGGCGGCCCGGCTGCGGGAGCGCGGGTTCGACGTCCCGTTCCTGGTCATCCTCGACGCGCAGCCCGCGCGGCCCAGGACCGCCGAGGAACTCGCCGAGGAGGCGGCGCTCGACACGTCCATGGTGCACCGGACGCTGCTGACGGCGTTCGGGGTGCCCGTCGGCGACGAGGAGCCGATCACCTACGAGCGGTTCACGGAACTGGCCCGTCGCCACGACGCGGCCGTGGCCGACTTCACCGAGGAGCGGATCGCCGACGTCCTCCGGGTCATGGCCAACGACATCCGGATCAGCCCGGCCCACCGGCACACGCCGGTGGCGACGGAGGCCCTCGTGTTCGCGGCCACCCGGAAGGACCCGTCCGGCCTGGTCACCCCGGAGATGTGGGCCCCGTACATCGACGGCCCGCTCGAGCACCGCACGGTCGACTGCGGCCACGCCGACATGGCCGGCCCGGAGGCGCTGCGGGTCATCGGGCCGCTCCTCGCGGAGAGGATGCGCCGGCTCTCCTGAGTCGCGTCGGAGCCGTGGATCCACGGCTCTGCGGATCCGTGGACACAGGGATTCCGCAGACACAGGGATTCCGCACACGCGGAGATTCCGTAGACACCGAGATGAGGACATCGCATGACGAACCCGTTCGACGATCCGGACGCCGCCTACCTCGTGCTCGTCAACGACGAGGGGCAGCACTCCCTGTGGCCGGCCTCCCTCGCGGTGCCCGGGGGCTGGGCGGTCGCCCACGCCGAGGACACCCGCGACACCTGCCTGGAGTACATCGACCGGGAGTGGACCGACATGCGGCCGCTCAGCCTCGCGAGGAGCATGTAGCCATGACCGGAGCCCCACAGATCCAGGACGCGGTCCACCGCTACTACTCGCTGGTCGACGCCAACCGCTTCGACGAACTGGTGGAACTCTTCACCACCGACGCGACCTACGAACGGCCGGGCTACCAGCCGTTGGTGGGACGGGGCGAGCTGACCGCCTTCTACCGGGGGGAGCGGGTCATCGCCGCCGGTAGGCACACGGTCGACGAGCTGCTGGCGTCCGGGCAGGAGGCCGCGGTGCGCGGCAGTTTCACCGGAACGCTCAAGGGGGGTGACGCGGTGAGCCTGCGGTTCGCCGACTTCTTCCGGACGGACGGCAACGGCCTCTTCGCCCACCGCGTCACGTACTTCTTCGCCCCCTTGGTGTGACGACCCCTCGGTGCGAGTGCCGCTACGGGGTCTCGTCGGCGCGGCCGAGGACCAGGTCCACGAAGGCCCGCGCCGTCGAGTTCCCGTAGAACTCGCGGGGTGTCACCTTGGGCAGCCCCCGTTGCCGCAGGTCCGACAGCATGCGGACGACCAGGAGGGAGTTGCCGCCGAGTTCGAAGAAGTTGCCGTCGGGCTCCACGTCGACGCCCAGCAGACCGGACCACACGGCGAGGATCTCGGCCCCGAGGTCGCCCTTCGCCTCCGGGTCCGCCGCAGCGCCGTCCCGGTCCGCGTCCGTGTCCGTGTGGGGGACCGGGGCCGGGGCCGCGGTCGGCGCCGGAGCGGGGACGGGGAGGGGCGAGGGGGCCGGGAGCCGGGAGAGGTCCGGCTTGCCGTTGACGGTCAGCGGGATGCCGGGCACCTCGGTGAGGGCGGCCGGGAGCATGTGGCTCGGCAGCAGACGGCGGGCCGTCCGCCACACCTCCTCCACCGAGCCGCCGTCCCGGAGCACCGCGTAGGCGTCGATGCGGGCGCGGGCCGGGTCCCCCGCCTCGCCCTCCCGGAAGACGACCGCCGCGTCGGCGACCCCGGGGGCCGAGACCAGGACCGACTTGATCTCGTCCAGCTCGATCCGGTGGCCCCGCACCTTCACCTGGTTGTCCAGCCGGCCGAGGTGGTCGAGCCGGCCGTCCGGCCTCAGCCGGCCCCGGTCGCCGCTGCGGTAGACGCGCTCCCCGGTCACCGGGTCGTCGAGGAAGCGGGCCGCCGTCAGCTCGGGACGGCCGAGGTAGCCGTCGGCCACCCCGGCGCCGCCCACGTAGATCTCACCGGCGGGCCCCGGCGGCAGGACATGGCCGTGCTCGTCCCGGACCGACACCCACCAGCCGGGCAGCGCCCGGCCCACGGACCGGGACCGGTCCAGGACCTGGTGCGGGGTCACCTCCTGCGCGGTGACGTGGACGGTCGTCTCCGTGATGCCGTACATGTTGACCAGCCGGCACTCGGCGGGGGAGTGGCGGGCGAACCAGCGCTCCAGCATCGCCGTGTTCAGCGGTTCGCCGCCGAAGACGACCAGCCGCAGGGCGAGCGGTGCGGCCGGCGCCGACCGGATGTCGGCCTCGATGAGCTGGGAGAACGCGGACGGGGTCTGGCTGAGGACGGTCACCCGCCGCCGGGCCAGCAGCTCGTGGAACTCGTCCGGGTCACGGGCCGCCCAGTGCGGTACGACGACCAGCCGGCCCCCGGTGAGCAGGCAGCCCCAGATCTCCCACACGGAGAAGTCGAAGGCGCTGGAGTGGAAGAACGTCCACACGTCGTCCGGTCCGAGACCGAGGTCCGCGGAGGTCGCGCCGACCAGGGCCAGCACGTTGCGGTGGGGGACCACGACGCCCTTGGGGCGGCCGGTGGATCCCGAGGTGTAGATGACGTAGGCGGACGTCTCCGCGCCGGGCTCGCCGGTGCCCGTGGGCTCCGGCGCGGCCGTGGGCTCCGGTGCGTCCAGGAGCTCCTTGGGGGAGACCACGGTCACCCCCTCGATCCGGGGGAAGCGTGCCGGGTCCCCGATGACGATCGGCACCCCGGCGTCGGTCGCGGTGTAGCGCAGCCGCTCCTCGGGGTACCGGATGTCCATCGGGACGTAGGCGCAGCCGGCCTTCAGCACGCCCAGCAGGGTGGTGACGAGCGTGGTGTCCTGCTCCAGGCACACCCCCACCCGTGCGCCGCTCACCCCGAGGGAGCGCAGACCGGCGGCCACCCGCTCCGCCCGGTCGTCCAGCAGGCGGTACGTCAGACCGGTCTCGTCGTCGGTCACCGCGACGGCGTCCGGCCGCCGGCGGGCCAGCTCCGCGATCCGCCCGTCGATGGTGTCCGGCGAGGCCCGCCGCTCCGGCCCGGGCCTGTCGGCCGCGGGCCTGTCGGCCGCGGGGCGGTAGGCCGCGGGGCTGTAGGCCGC